>CAZFNT010000074.1:8682-12028 GCA_964520315.1 uncultured Gemmatimonadota bacterium | reverse complement strand
GTCGCCCGAGGTAGGCGAGATCTTCGTCGTCGGGCGAGTGGAAGAGGGTGCCCTCGCTGCCGTTGGTCACCTGTGCCTTCAGCTCGGCGAAGTAGGGGAGCGGTGTGAGCCAGCTCAGTTCGAAGCCCGCGTCGCCGTGCACGTCGGCGCCAACCGTTTCCTCAATGATCCAGGGGGCGTTGGCGAAGAGGAAATTGTGAACGTGTTGGGGCGCGTGCTTGCCGAACTCCGGCTTGAGCACCCCGACCCGCCCTCGCAAGTCGCGCGGTAGTGTCTCGAATGTGGCGTGGCCCTCCTCAAGGGCGAGGCCATGACCTGGAGCGTAGGCGAGCACAACGTCGGCGCGGGCGTAGGGGTCGATCGCGCTGGTCATCCGAATCTCGACCTCCTGCAGACTCATGCCGCGCGCTGGCGGGCTATGGGCATGCGTGTCGGGGTCGTGCGCGTCTTCGCTCTCTTCCTCGTGCTCTGCCTCGTCGGAGGCCCGGCCGAGGAAGAGCGCGTTGACACTGATGGCCGGATTGAAGGCGCGCGAAATCCCGGTAGCGGTGGCGCCGGGGGCGCCGGCCAGTAGCGCCAGGCTCGACGCTGGGGTCGTTGCGGGCGTGGTGAGCAACTTAGCGAATTCGGCTTCGAGCGGGAGTGTATCGAGGGAGGGTTTCTGTGTGGGGGTCGCCGCGGACTCCACCGCGGGAGGGCGCTCGTGGCCGTGGTGCTGATGCGTAGTCTGGATCTGCGCGGAGACGTGCTGGTGATTCTGCGTGCAGGGTGGTTCGGCCGGCAGCGCTGACAGCGCAGCCGGCGGTGGTGTCGCGGCGAAAGCCTGGGTTGCGGCCGTGACCACTGCCACCAGGTGAAGTGGGTGGATCATGTTATCTCCAGTCGGTCCCTCACGCCCCGGTCGGAGCGAACTACGGTGTCATGACACCAGGGACGGCGATCAAAACTCGAGCGGTGCGAGCCTGGTTCCTCCGCGCGCGAGGCGTGGGGGCCGGGGTTCCGCCCGTGAGGGGATCGGGCGAGACGAATCGCCCGAGATCGAGGAGCCTGTTGCGCAAGGACTCCCAGAATCGCGCTCAGAGAGTCTGCGCAGACCCTCTGACTGGAGGAGAGTGTTTGGGCGCCAGGCGGAAGAGCGCGAGCGTGGTGATCGGTCGCTCGCTCGCGCACATGGGGGGGGCGAGCGCGGGTGAGTGTGGCGCCACCTGCTCAGTGAGCGCGGAGACGATGCGGGCTCGCACGACGTGTTTGAAAACGCAATGCTCGTGCCCGTGGTCCCCCTGCTCCGGTTCTTCGGGGAGGAAGTTGGGGCCGTCGGAGAATCGGACCGGCGGCGCCGCTTCCTCCGCTCCATCACCATGGACGATCTCACCGTGGTCGGCGCACCGCGTGTGCGAAACGACGCTGTAGTGGAAGATCCCCCCGACGCTGGCCCAGAGCATGAGGAAGGCCAGCAGCGCTCCGGGCGCGCGCGGTCGACTCGCTCGGTGGATCGGAGCCAAAGACATCTGGCGTTTGAACAGCGCTCCCAGCAACACTCTACAGCAGGGAACGCTGAGAGTCAGCGGATTTCGCGGTCGGGAATCGAGCTCCATCGGTCCTTTTGGAGCGTACAGAGAATCGGCGCCAACGAGGCTCCGCCCAGACCATCGAATCGATAGGTGCCGGCGAGCCCTTCATGGGCCTGGCTCGCCAACGCAGAGCGGATGGCCGCGCGACTCGGTCCTCCGCGCTCGATCGCCGAAATGACCATGCGAGCAGCGTCGTACGCGAAGATCCCCACGGGATCGAGAGGCGAGCCTGTTCGAGATCGAAAGGCACGTTCCAGATCCGCCGGCCAGCTCCTCCCCAGATCGTAGGGTGCCGCGACGATCAGCTCTCCGAGCTTCTCGGGAGCCGAGATCATCTCCGGTCCAAGGGCGCTGGCGGCGAGGAGCACGGGACCATCGAAACCGCCGATTCTGGCGGAGCGAATCAGCTCGATAGCGGCATCTTGGCTCCCCCAGATCAGTAGAGCGTCGGCGTTCCGAGCTCGAACGCGCTTCGTCTCGTGCCTCTCGTACTCCTCGATGCCCCAGATCTCGAATCCGCCCCGCTCGGCCGCCCGCTCCAGTCTGCGCCGCCCGGTTCGCCCCTCTCGATTCGCCTCGACCAGCACGAGCAAACGACGCAACTCTCGTTTGCGGACGTAGTCGATCAGGATGCGCGCCTGCAGATCATCTCGGGGGAAGATGCGAAAGACCCACGGCACGTTCGCGTAGTCGATCGTCAGATCCGAGGCCGTAGGGGTGACAAAGGGCACCCAGAGCTTTGCCGTGGCGAGCTCCGCGACGTGCGCGTCGCCACCTTCCAGACCGCCGACGATCGCGCAAACGCTGTCTTCGAAGGCCAGAACAGCCAGTTGTTTCGCACCTGTTCCCCAGGGGCCGTCATCGGGTCGAAACATCATTTCGTATGGGCTACCCTCGTAGCCTCCTCGCTCGTTGGCTTCATCGATCGCGATCGCGACCGCCGCCGCGAGCCGATCTCCCGCCGCGTCCCGCCGAGGACCGAGCACGCCGATCCGAATCGACTCGACCGCCGGCGCCCGAAGCTCTTCAAGAGCCGGTCCAGAGAAACCGGGGTCTGACCGGGATAGATCTCGATATGGCGGCTCGGTCGAGGGGGGGGCGGCCGCAAGCAAGAAGGAGCAGCAGAGCAGTGTTCGGATCAAAACGTTCGCAGCACTTTCGGCTCGTTGAACACCCATCGTCCATTTCGAAGTGTCGCCATGGTCACCTTGCCGCGGTCGGAGTGGACTGTGTCCATCTCGATCTTCCCGGTCACGCCCTCGAATCGGTCGATCGCCGCAAGTGCGTCTCGAATTCTGTATCGATTGAGCCCGGCCGTCTCGATCGCGGCGAGGACCATCATCGCGCCGTCGTACGCGTGAGCCGCGTGGACTGAGGGCTCCTCGCCATGGATCTCGCGATACGACGTTCGGAACCGGTCGTGCAGCCGAGAGGGCGACGAGGGATCGTAAGGAACCACGGCCACTATCCCCTCGGCAGCGTCGCCGGCCAGCTCGATGAAGGAGCGATGGAGGACGCGATCGCAGGCGAAGATCGGCATCGTCAGCCCGGCATCTCGAATCCGTCGCACGAGCCGCCCTGCCGCTTCGGCGTCCGCCCAAAGAACCACGGCATCTGGAGCGACCCGCCGCAGTCGCTCGATCTGAAGCCCGAACTCAGGATTCAGATTGCGGTGGGACACTTCGTAGTTGATCTCGATCGGCGGTGGGTGACCGAGCCGAACCGAGCTGCTGCGGAACTCCCCCACGCCGAATCGACCATAGCGATTGTCGGCT
>CAZFNT010000074.1:4628-8672 GCA_964520315.1 uncultured Gemmatimonadota bacterium | reverse complement strand
ACGCTATCGTGTACGCCATCTGGCGATCGTCGGCGATATTTCGGAAGATCCACGGGATCTTCGTCTCGACGAGAGTCGGATCGGTGTCGGCCACATTCATGATCGGGAGCTCGGTCTTGAGCGCCACGCGGATCGCGATATGTGTGTTGGCGCCATCGACCGTACCGATCACGGCCCAGACACTGTCTTCGTATGAGAAGGCTACGATCTCGTTCGCGGATGCTCCCCAGAGACCTGTATCGTTGCGCACGATCAGCTCGAAAAACTTGCCACGCAACCCCCCGGCTTCGTTCCTCTCTTCGATCGCCAACTTCACTCCGGCCAACATGTCGCGGCCGATATAGGATTCGTGGGAACCCTCGAGAGGTGCCAAGACACCAACTCGGATCGTCTCTACCTCCGGCTCCGCTTTGTCGCGCCCCGGGCCGGTGAACTCGAGCGGTCCGACGAAGAACTCCTTGTACGGAGCCGTCGAGAAACGCCCGAAGGGCCGGAGCTCATTGGGTGTGTTGCCGTATGCCGCCAACGAATCGTCGCTCATCGCACAGGTCGAAAGAGCGCAGAGCAGAACCAACACGGTCCGATCGATCATGGCGACGCACCCTCCTTGTCGATCGGGCTACCCAAGGTGCCACGGCTCACACCTTTCGCCGTCGCCACCCACACATCCTCTCCCTGGAAGTCGACGCCGAGTACGAAGTTGTTGGCCAGCCCTTCCGCCAGGGCGATCGTATCGAGCAGCTCGCCTTCCCGATGTGTTCTGGCCACCCACTCTCCCCTGTAGTCGGATGGCTCGTCTCGAGGAGCGTATGTGACCCACAGATTCGAGCCGTAGTCGACCACGCTGAGCCCCTTGTCGGTGCAGATCCAAGCCTGGCGCCCCGTCGCCTTTACGGAGTTGATGAAGTTGCTAGCGAGCCCGGTGTCGTGGTCCATATAGCCGCGCCACCGGTAGCCGTCGTAGCTGGAGAGGCCGAAGTAGGTCGCGGCCCAGAGGATGCCCGCCCGGTAGCTCACGGCGGTGGTGATCATATGGATCAATCCGTCGTCGCGGAAGAGGTCGATCTCCATCTCGCGATCGGGATCGACATGGTCCTTCCACCTCTGGGTGGCCACATCGAACTCGAGCACGCCACCACCCCAAAGCGCCGCCCACACTTTGCCGTCCGCGAAGTCGACCGAGTAGCCCCAAGGCTCATGCTGAGGGCTGTTCTCGGGCGTGTACACCTGCCAGCGGCCCTCTCCGACCAGATAGCGGCCCTGGCCGACGGTAGTGGCGACCCAGACGTTTTGGTTTTCGATCGCCACACCGAAAACGACATCGTTCGGGAGCCCGCTGTCGAACTGCGTGAAGGTCGTGAAGCGCCCGGCGGATAGTCGCGAGAGCCCCCCCATCGTGCCGGCCCACAGATCTCGTGTCGCGGGGTCTACAGCGACGGAGAGAACGGCATTGTGCGCCAAGCCATCCGCCTTGTGGTAGGCCCGCCATGCTCCGCCCTCTCGGCACGCCAGGCCGCGATCGGTGCCCACCCAAACACGATCTCGATCCACCGCCACGCAAAACGCCTTCTCAGAGGGCAAGCCGTCCGCTGTGTGGAAGGACTCCCATTGGCGATAGACCGGCGGAGCAGCGGTCACGATGGTCAAAGCGATCCAGGCTGAAATCATGCTCACTCCATCTCTTCTTCGTTTCCGCGCTCCGAGTGCGCGATGTTCACCCAGGCAGCTTCGATATCGAATAGCTCGGCGGACTCGTGCGAACGCTTCGGCTCGTGACAAGTGATGCAGAGCTCGCGCTCCGGCGTTGTCACAGACAAGTGCGCCCTCATCGCCGCGGCGGTCGCTATCAGAACGCCCGGCCAATCGATCGCACCGGCGCGCGCCGTGAGCGCCAACGCCGCCGCGGAAACATGCGCACCGCCCGGACCGTGACACGCTTCGCACGTGACACCTTCGCCCATGCGGAAGCCGACCTCTCTGTGGGTGGCCGGCACATTATGACCCGTGGCGTGACATCGCAGACACTTACCGCTCTTCGCGGGCTCATCGGTCGTGATTCCGACATCTTCGCCCATTTCGACAGCAGCGACGGAGCGCAGAGGCACGAAGGCGCGGGCATGCTTCGTGCCTAGCCAGATATCCTGCGCGCTCGCATGGCATTTCGCGCACGCCTGGTTGCCAATATAGCGACTTGCGGGTCTTGCCAACTCTGTGATGTCGCGAATGTCGAGCTCGTCTGGATCGAGGCGGTCTTCGTAGAGCTGCGCATTCGCATTCATGGAGACGAGAGCCACGGAGAATGCGATCGACCAGCGAGTATTGATCATCAGAAGCTCTTGATGTACTCGATCAGCGCGTTCAGCTGGTCTTTGGTCATGTCGTTCGTGACGCCGTGGGTATCGTCCGGATTGAAGCGCGTCCAGAGCTCCTCCAGACTGTAGCAGCGGCCATCGTGGAGATAGGGCCCTTTCTGATGCACATTGCTCAGATGTGGCGTGTCGAAAAGCCCATCTCTATCATGCGTCGCCTTCGATCCGATATCGTGGCGCTTTCGATCGGTGCCGTAAGGAGGAATATGACAGCCGATGCACCGATTCGCCGTGGGAATGTAGCGACCGAAATTGTCGTACTCCCGCTCGAACATCTTCTTTCCGAGCAGCTGGAGCCCGACCATCGCGTCACCTGCTTTGCGGTGGCGATTCGGTCGCAAGGGAATCGACTCGATGAACTTCACGATGGCGGTGTTCTCGTCCTGAAGGAAGCCGTGGGTCCGGAAGAAGAGCTGGGCGGCGCGCGGGCCCTCTTGTCGCTCGAGTGTCGGGTTCTTGCCGGTCCACTTGAAGGGGGCGGTCTCGGCGATGCCGCGCAGTGAGCGGTTGTCGACGAGGTTGCGACCCATGCCACCGTCGACCGCGATGTCGTAGGTCAGGCCATCCAGATGCTCTTCGGGGTGACAGGTGTTGCAGCTCAGCTGCTTTTGGAAGCTGATGCTTGCGTGATTGAAGAGAAGCGCTCCGCGACGCAAGATCGTCGTGGTATCTGGGCCGCCCAGTGCGATCGAGCCGATCGCTTCGAGGCGCCGCGTGTCGATGAGGGTGATCTCGTCGGATAGCCGATTGGCGACATAGACGATTCGGCCGTCGGGCGAGACAGCCAGATCTTTCGGGTTGCGACCGGTTGGGATTCGTGCCGCGACATAGGTTTCGCTCGCGCCGAGATGGCGCGAAAGACGGCTGATTGCCCGATCATCGATTCCGATCTTGCCGCCCCGCACCTGCAGGCGCTCATAGGCACGCTTCACATCGATGACCGTGACTATGTCGGCGCCGCTCGATGAAATGAAAAGGAGGCGACCATCGGGAGTGAAATCGATGCCATAGGGATCGGCGAAATAGAGATTCGGCTCGTCGATCAGAAGATAGGCGCTGCGTCCACCCGGTCGGGTTTCGGTGAGCGCGATCCCGAAGGTCACCATCCAGCCCTGCGCGAGCTGTGTCTCAGGAATCAAGTTTTTCGGAATCTCGAGCGCGGTGGCGACGAAGCGGCCATCGGGCGAGACGGCCAGGCCCTGCCCGATCACAGCGGCAGGGAGTCGCCTGCGCTCCCGAATCAACGCCACGTCGGCGTCGACAACAGTCAGCTCCAGAACCGGTGGTGTGCGGAAGGGGACCGCCTCGGAGTACTGGTTCGAGACAAAAAGCGTGCGCCGCTGAGCAGTCGCCGCGATATCGAAAGGCGCCGTGCCGGCCGAGAGTCGCTTGATCTCGCGGAGCTCGGCCATGTCGACCACCGAGATGTCGTTCGTGCTCAGATTCGCCACGAAGAAGCGTGCGCCGGTGGAGTCGAAAACGATGCTGTGCGGGTCGTCTCCCACCGCCAAAGTGCGCCGTGTGATCAGTGTCGCGGGGTCGAGCTCCGAGACAGTGTTCTCCCATCGGCTCCCGACCAGGAGGCTTTCCCCATCGGGGCTCAGAGCCAGCCCGAATGGCAGCCGCCCTACACGCCCGGCGGCCACGACCGTTTTCCTCGCCGTATCGACGAGCA
>CAZFNT010000074.1:0-4618 GCA_964520315.1 uncultured Gemmatimonadota bacterium | reverse complement strand
TCCCTCACAGGCGACGTAGAGCCGCCCTCCATCGGGAGAGAGCAGCAGCTGCACCGGGGACTTGTAACGGTCGTCCGCCGGCTCCTTGTGGCGCGCGTACCGGTCGCTCACCGGCCTTTCGGCGAAGCGTGGCGCGGCTGTGCCGCTCGCCGTAGTCGCAACCCAGCCGGCGACCACCACCAGGCCGAAGGCAGAGATCATCGCGTCTCTCCGGTCTGGATCGACGCACCGTAGCGATCGGCCGGAGGCATCGCCGGTTGCGCCCGAATCAAAGCCTGCGTCGCCCGGTTCTCGGGCGCGAGCTCCTTGTCTTCGTGACAGCCGATGCATCCACGCTGGTCGCCGGAGCGCACCCAGGTCCACGCGCGCATGGTCTTCACCGCTTTCCCCCGCGCATCGAGGAGCTCCAGATAGAAGGGTCGATTCCCGGCGACATTGAGGTAGAAAGAGCCGTCGTCTTCGACATGAGCCTCGCCGAGAGTCCGCGTCTCCACCGCGGGTGGCGGCCAGGTCGTGTCGGGCTCCGCTCCGCCGATCGCCAAAGCTGTCTCGTCTTCGGGAGCTCGGGGCACACCCTCCACGAGCCGCACTCGCGCGACGGCGCCCGGTGCCGGCGCGCCCACTCGATCCGATTCGTACACATTCAAACACTGAAGCTGGCCCACCGACCGGAGTGAGCCCACGTCGAGCACCGAAGCGAACTCCACGGTGGGGATGCGTGCCGGTGGAGCTTCCCGCGGGGCCAGGAGCATTGCATCGATATCGTTCCACTTCGGATCGTCGAACACCCTCCGCACGCTCGCCATGCGCTCCAGATCGAAGAGCTCGATGCCGTACGACTCGCCCTTTCCTCCGCGCCGCGAAACCAGCAGATGTCGTTCATCGAATGGGTGGGGGGTGCGATAGAGGCCGGTCGCCAAGACCTTGCGGCTGTGCAAGGGGCGGCGCAAGGAGAGTATCGCCAGATCGCCCCCTCCATCGGCGCCGGGACCGATCGACTCGATGAATGCCACGAGCCTTCCCCGCAGCTCAGCGGCCGAGTGTTGGGACACGAAGCCGTCGTGGCTTCCGTAGAAGGGGTTCAGGTTCTCGCCCGCCCAACTGATGGTCATCAAAGCGAGCGCGCCCCGCTGCCGCGCCGAGTACAGAACCCGACCATCAGAGAGCAAGTTGGGGGAGCTGTCTCCACCCAGATTGTAGGTGGTGCGCCAGAGCACCTCTCCCCGCTCCGGCACGGGATCGAGATTCGTGGCGTAGAGCGAGCGCAAGCGCCCGTCTCCTAGATCGTTCATCGCCTTGGGCGCCGAGCTGACGAATTCGATCCACCGCACTCTCTCTTCGAAGTTGGGCGAGTCGACCGCCGCCCTCGGAAGGTAGATCGGCTCGCGACAGTTCCCCAAGTTCTCCGTGCAGCGCTTGCGGTCTCGCCCGCTTACGTCCATCTCCCACACATCCCACGGATCGTCGTTGCTCTCTCTACCCGCAAAGAGGATCGATTGCCCATCGAACGCGACACAAGGATCCGCCGCCGACGCGAACCCCTCGGTGAGGATCGTCAGGTTGCCGTCGGGATCGATCCGCGCGATTCGGCTGCCCTCGGCCGCGACGCCGCGGTATAGACGCTCATCCGACACCGGCTCCTGGACGAACACAATAGTGTGCTCGATCGGTACGGCGAACAGAGCGGCGAGCCCGGTTGTCATCGCGAGGCCGAACATGACGCTCATCGCGCCGGCTCCTTCACTGTCAGTATCTGGTCGGCCTCGACGCCGGTGATGCTCTGGCGTGCGCCGCTGGGCCACCGGATCATGATCTCATCGATCTTCGCGTGCGCTCCAAGTCCAAAATGGAGCCGAGGATCGTTCTGTGACAGGTAGCTCCCACCCGAGGTCTTCTGCTCGGTGTGTTTCAGCTCCCCCGCGCGGACGCTTACGATCGCGCCGATTCCGTCTCGATTGCCGGCGCTGCCTTCGAGCCGGATCGTCAGCCAGTGGCGTACGTTCGACCCTCCGTTTCGAACCAGATGCGAGGGGCGATCGAGATTGATGACGAAGAGATCGAGATCGCCGTCGTTGTCGTAATCCGCCACGCTCAGACCGCGCGACACCATTCTGCGCTGAAACCACGGCCCGTACTGCTCTCTGAAGTCGCGGAACACGCGCCCGCCCGAGGCGTGCTCCACGTTTAGCAAGAGCAAGGGCTCCATCGTGTCGAGGCGATGGTTGTCTCCTGTGCTCAGCAAGATGTCGAGAAAGCCGTCGTTGTCGAAATCACCTAGATCGCCACCCCAACTGATGTACTGGCCACTTGCTTCGGCGAGCCCGCTTGGAGCGGTAGCATCCTTGAAGAGCGCCCCGCCGACATTGACGTAGAGATTGTTGAACGCCATATCGGGGACCAGCAGATCGAAGTCTCCATCGTTGTCGAAATCGCCGAAATCTCCCCCCATCGACGACGTGGCGTCTCCATTAGCCGAAAGCGCTACGCCCGATTGAAAAGCGACATCGGAGAAGGTCCCGTCGGCGTTGTTTCGATAGAGGTAGTTCTGCATAGCGTCGTTCGCGACGAAGATGTCGATCCAGCCGTCGGCGTCGTAGTCGGCCGCGATCACTCCCATGGCTCGCCCGCTCTTCGCCACACCGGCTCGCTCGCCGACCTCCTCGAAGGTCCCATCACCCTCATTATGATAGAGCAGATCGCGCTGCCCCAAATACGAGAGCGGCCCCGGGAACTCGTCGGCGGCGTAGTGCAGGCGATAGTCGGGGTCGAAATCCAAGTAGTTGCCGACGAAAAGATCGATAAAGCCGTCGCGATCGTAGTCGAGAAATGCGCAGCCGGTGCCACCTAATGTGTCTCCGACACCCGCGGCGACCGTCACATCGATAAATGTACCGTCCCCGTTGTTTCGGTAGAGAGTGTTGCGACCGTAGTTCGACACGAAGAGATCGGGATCGCCGTCGTTGTCGATATCGCCGGAGACGCAGCCCATCCCGTAACCGCTTTCGCCCACACCAGCGGCTGCGGTCACGTCGGCGAATGTTCCGTCTCCGCGATTGCGATAGAGGCGGTTCGTGGCCACGAGGTCGCTGCTCTCGGCCGGCCCTTCGTTGAAGGGCGGCGTGTAGCTGCAGTTGACCAGATAGAGGTCTATCCAGCCATCGGAGTCGTAGTCGAGCGCGGCGCAGCCGGAGCCGCTCGATTCGATGATGTTGCTCAGCGCCGCGTCGCCCAGGCTGTGCCGGAAATCGATGCCGGCTTCGCGCGAAATCTCGACGAAGGTGGGCGGAGGTGCCCCTCCGGCCGGCGCCGTGAGCGAGAGCAGCGGGAGAAGAATCATTAGCATTGCAGGTCCAAGCCTAGCGAACCACTGCGCGGACGTCTATCGATCGCTCCAATATATCGAGCACTCTCCCCGCGACCACTTCGGCGCCATCCGTCGACGGGGGCGATTCGGGCCAGGGGAGCGCCGCCAACTCCCGCAGAGGCTCCACCAGCTCTCCCCGGCGCAGATCGCTCGAATCGACGTAGGCGGCCGGAAAGTACTTTTGCATCTCCCTCACCAAGATCGGGTACTCGCGAAACGCTCCCCTCCGCGTGTACAGCATCGCGCTGCGGTTGACGGCGCATTCGGAGACAATGCCGTAACCGGGCTTGGTGACAACCACATCGACCGCGCCGACGAGATCTTCGTAGAGGAGTCCCCTCGCCTGCAGCTCCCACTCTTCGAGGTGGGTCCCCCGCACCACCTTGATATCGCCCACGGTAAGGTAGTGATGATCTCGATCGCGGGCCAGCCGCGCGAGATCGGCCTCGCCGAGCCCCATGCCCCCGAAGGAGAGCAGAACCGCCCTGGCTTCCTTCGGGATGCCGGCCCTGCGGCGCGCTTCGTCGCGATCGAGGGCGGCCCGCCGGCCGACCAGCGGAACATCCACTCGGCGCGGGAAGGCGAGCATCTCGTCGTGGCAAGGGAGTCTCAAGAGTAGGTCGGTCGCCCCGTAGTCCGTTCGGATCGAGTCGATCACGTGCGCGGCCTCGGGTGCCTCGTCCGCCCATTCGCCGTAGATCCACTCCCAATCGAAGTTCCCCATCGCCACCGAAGGCACGCCGGCCCGCCGCCCCACGGCCGACGCCATAGGCGGAATGTCGCCGAAGATCAGATCAACGCCATCTCGGCGAATCGATTCCACCTCAGCGTCGATGATGGCGTCTCTGCCCTGCTGGAACTCCGCGTAACTCCGCAAGGTCGCCGCGCCGTCGAGGGTCAGAGCGTCGCTCTGCACGACGCCCACATCGTTCACCTGGTGCGCGATCTCCAGCGGGATCGGCATAGCCGCCAAGAAGAGACGCGCGGGTGCGGCGCTGCGGATCTGCACGCGCAGATCGGGCGCCCTCCGCCCCAGAGCCCTCAGCACCGCGCTCACTCGCGTGGCATGCCCGAAACCGTGGGCGCTGACGTAGAATCTGATCGTCTTCTCGAAGCGTTCCATCCTTCTCCGATCGCGAGGAGCGTAGGTAGAGCGGTGACCGACGCCAAGAAGCAGGCCGTGACGCCGATTACCATCAAGCGGCCGAGCGACTCGAGCCCGTTGTGGTCGGCCAACTCGAAGACGCCGAAGCC
>CAZFNT010000073.1:4684-12164 GCA_964520315.1 uncultured Gemmatimonadota bacterium | reverse complement strand
CGACTGGTCGATCGCCGCTCGCCTGGCCCGCAAGATGCCGGTGATCCTCGCCGGCGGGCTCACTCCGGCCAATGTCGTGGCCGCGGTGGCCCAAGTGCGCCCCTGGGCGATCGACATCTCCAGCAGTGTCGAGAGCGCACCGGGTCAAAAGGACAGAGCCAAGATGTGGGAGCTCGCCGATGCGCTGGCCCGATGAACACGGTCGCTTCGGTCGATTCGGGGGACGCTATGTTCCCGAGATCCTGGTTCCTGCCTGCCAAGAGCTGAACCAGGAGTGGGAAAGAGCCTCCTCCGATCCGGCATTTCGGAAGGAGCTCGACGCGCTCCTGACGCGCTATGTCGGCCGCCCTTCGCCGCTCACGCCCGCGCGCCGACTCGGAGCGGAGCTCGACGCACAACCTGTCTACCTGAAGCGCGAGGATCTGAACCACACGGGCTCGCACAAGATAAACAACACCCTTGGCCAGGCACTGCTCGCCCGACGAATGGGCAAAGGTCGGATCATCGCCGAGACCGGCGCGGGACAGCACGGAGTGGCCACGGCTACGGTGTGCGCGCTGATGCGGATGAAGTGCGTCATCTACATGGGCGAGGAGGACACGAGGCGACAGGCGCTCAATGTCTTCCGCATGCGTCTGCTCGGGGCCGAGGTCGTTTCCGTGGGTTCCGGAACCCGTACATTGAAAGACGCCACGAACGAGGCGATTCGCGATTGGGTGACCAATGTGTCCGACACCCACTACATAATCGGTTCGGTCGTGGGGCCGCACCCCTACCCGGCTATGGTGCGTGACTTTCAGCGCGTCATCGGGGACGAAGCCCGCAAGCAGATTCTCGAGGCCGAAGGGCGTCTTCCCGCGCTGGTGGTGGCTTGCGTGGGCGGCGGATCGAACGCGATCGGGATCTTCTCGGCCTTCATCGATGACGCGGATGTGGCGCTGGTCGGGGTCGAGGCTGCCGGTGAGGGGCTCGACACCGCGCGTCATGCCGCATCGATTGGCCGCGGTGCGCCTGGGGTGCTGCACGGCGCCCGCTCCTACCTTATTCAAGGTGAAGATGGGCAGGTGGCGCCGGTCCATTCGATCTCGGCGGGGCTCGACTACCCGGGCGTGGGGCCGGAGCACGCAGCGCTCGCCGATTCGGGGCGCGCCCGTTATGACGCGGTGAGCGACGACGAAGCGGTCGATGCGTTCAGGCGCCTCGGAGAGCTCGAGGGGATCGTGCCGGCGCTGGAGACGGCGCATGCGATCGCCTGGCTTTTCAAGGCCCGCGCGGAGCTGCCGGCCGGGCCGATCGTGGTCAATGTCTCCGGGCGAGGCGACAAAGACGTGGCGGAGATCGAGCGGCGCCTCTCCGAGATGAGAGCGGACAAGCGGCAGGTGCGACCATGACGCTGGCCGAGCGTTTCGAAGAGCTGCGTGCGCAAGGGCGGGCGGCCTTCTGTCCCTTCTTCACCGTTGGCTATCCGACGGTTCGGGCGTCGATCCGTCTGGCCGCCGAAGCATCGGCCGGTGGCGCCGACGTGATCGAGGTAGGTGTGCCCTTCAGCGACCCTCTGGCCGACGGGCCGACGATTCAGGCGGCCTCGCAGCGGGCGCTCGAGGGCGGTGTGCGGCTGAGCGACGCTTTCTCCGTCACGAGGGCGATTCGAGAGGGCGGCGGCGCTCTGCCCGTGCTGATGACCTACTTCAATCCGATTCACTACCTCGGAATCGAGCGCTTCGTCGATGAGGCGGCTGGCGCGGGGGCGGCCGGTTTGATCGTCCCCGATCTCCCACACGAAGAGGCGGGATCGTTGCGCGCCGCCGCGGCCAAGCGGGGAATCGATCTGATCGCGCTGGTGGCGCCCACGACTCCGAAAGCGAGGATCGGCGAGATCGCGGGGCACGCCACCGGCTTCCTCTATCTGGTGGCGGTGACCGGAGTGACCGGTGCGCGCTCGCGGGTCGACGCGGGGCTCGAGCGATTCGTGACGCGGGTGCGCCAAGAGACCGATCTGCCCCTCTGCATCGGCTTCGGCATCTCGACGCCGGAGCAAGCGCGGGCCGTGGCACGGATCGCCGATGGCTTCATAGTAGGGAGCGCGTTGGTGGATTCGATCGAGCGGAGTTGGGAGGAGGGCGAAGATGCCTGCGTCGAGGCGCTCTCGAAGAGGCTGGAGGCATACCTAGGAGCGACCAGGAGATGAGCGTGCTGAGCGTGCGGCGCGGCGGTCCCTTCACGACCGAGTCGGCGATTCCAGGGGACAAGTCGATCACGCATCGCGCCTTCTTGATGGGGTCGGTGTCGGCGGGGCGGGTGCGCGTCATCGGTGCCCTCGACTCGGCCGACACCCGGTCGACCTTGCGGGCGCTCGAAGCCCTCGGTACCGCGGTAACCCATTGCGACGCCGGTGTGATCGAAATCGTCCCGGCCGAATGGCGCTCGCCTGGTGCGCCGATCGACTGTGGCAACTCAGGCACGACGGCGCGCCTGCTCGCGGGCTTGCTCAGCGCGACACCGATCGAGGCGACGCTCACCGGCGATGCGTCATTGCGGCGCCGCCCGATGCGCCGGATCATCGAGCCATTGTCATCGATGGGCGCGCGGATCGAATGCGGAGAAGGGACCCTTCCAATTCGCATTCGCGGGGGCGGGCTTCGCGGCGATACGCGTCATGAGCTCGCCGTGGCGAGCGCCCAGGTGAAGTCCGCGATCCTGCTGGCGGCGGCGCGCGCGGGGGTGGCCGTGGAGATTCGAGAGCCCGGACCCGCGCGCGATCACACCGAGCGCATCCTCTCGGCGGCGGGGCGGCCTGTGGAGCGGCGCGGCGAGGGCTGGCTGGAGCTGGGGGCGGGGCCGAGGGAGCTTGCGATGCCGAGTGAGCTCACAATCCCGGGAGACATCTCGTCCGCCGCTTTTCTCTTTGTGGCCGCGGCGATCACCGGCGGTAGGGCGCTGATCCGCGGGCTCGGTGTGAACCCGACGCGCGCCGGCATGCTCGATCTGCTCCGGCGGGCCGGGGCGCGCGTCATGATCGAGACTGAGGACGACGCGGCGGGCGAGCCAGTCGCTACGGTGACAGTGGAAGGGGGCGAGCTGCGCGGCTTCGATGTATCGGGAGACGATGTGGTTCGAGCAATCGACGAGCTTCCCGCGATCGCCGTGCTCGCGGCGGTCGCTCCCGGGCGCTCGGTCGTTGCCGATGCGGCCGAGCTGCGCGTCAAAGAGAGCGACCGAATTCGGGGGATCTGCTCCGGCCTCGCGAAGCTGGGCGCGCGGGTGGAGGAGCGGCCCGACGGCTTCGTGATCGAGGGCGGGAGAGAGCTCGTGGGCGCATCGGTGGAGGCCGAGGGGGACCATCGACTGGCGATGGCCTTCGCCGTGGCAGGGCTCGTAGCCCGGGGGGCGACCGAGGTGATCGGGGCGGAGTGCATCGATGTCTCTTTCCCCGGGTTTTCCGACATTCTGGGGACGGGACGATCCGATGGGAGGGCGCCGTGAGCGCCGGCGCGCCCAACCTCGATTCGCTCCCCGCCTCCGGGCGCACCCGCACATTCGGTGTTATCGGAGATCCGATAGAGCATTCCCTCTCGCCCGCCCTGCACGAGATGATGCTGGCGCACTGGGGTGTCGACGCGCGCTATCTGCCCTTTCGGGTCGAGGCCGAGCGTCTCGAGGCGGCTCTCGAGGCGATGCGTGCCCTCGGGATCACCGGGATCAACGTCACTCTTCCGCACAAGTTGCCGGCCGCCGCGCTGGTCGATCGCCTCAAGGGCGACGCTGCGCTTCTGGGCGCCGTCAACACTGTGCGTTTGGAGAGAGACGGAGCCCTCAGCGGGCACAACACAGACGTACGCGGGCTCGAGCTCGCGCTGCGTCATGGCGGCGATGAGGCGTTCATCGGTCGCGGGAAGGGGGTGCGTGGGGCCGCGCTCGTGCTGGGGGCGGGAGGGGCCGCGCGGGCCGCGGTCCTGGCCCTCGCCCGTCGTGGCCTGGATCCTATCGTCGTCGCCGCCCGTCGCCCCGCCCGGGCGCGTGACCTGCTCGATTGCCTTCGGAGCGCGCTCCCCGCGTCGATCTCGGCGGAATCGACCGGGCTCTCCGCCGCGGCCCTCTCCGAAACTGTTGCGCGAATCCAGCCGGTCGCTCTGATCGCGCAAGCCACGAGCTGCGGCATCGGGGAACAAGCCGAAGTGACGCCATGGCCCGTCGATCTCTCTTACCCGGAGGGCGCGGCGCTCCTGGATCTGGCCTATCGTTCTGAAGCGACACCTTTTCTGCGCCACGGTGATCGACACCCCCGATCCGATGGCCTGCCGATGCTGATTTGGCAGGGGGCGTTGGCGCTCAGGGTCTTCGCCGGAACACCAATCCCCGCGCCGGATCAGGTGCGCGAGTGGGAGCGGAACCTGCGTGAGGGCGGACGAAAGGCGGGCGCCTGATGCGGATCGTGCTCACCGGGTTCATGGGCACCGGAAAGACGGTTGTCGGGCGAGTGCTCGCTCAGCGGCTCGGAGTCGCTTTCATCGATCTCGACGAGGCGATCACGGCAAGGGCCGGAGAACCGGTGCGGCGAATCTTCGAGACGAGGGGGGAAGCGGCCTTTCGGAAGCTCGAAGGGGACGAGCTCAGAGCGCTGCTATCAGGCCCCGACCCCTTCGTGCTCGCCACGGGCGGAGGCTCACTCCTCGATCCCGCCCTCGCCGCCTTGGCGCTGGAGTCGGCCCGCGTCTTCCGCTTGAGTGCGAGCGTCGAGACCCTGGCCGATCGCCTCCAGACGGGCGACCGCCCGATGCTCGACCGCCCCGCCGGAGTCGACCTTGCGACACGTGTTTCGACCCTGACCAACGAGAGGGAATCCGCGTATCGCCGGGCGGGGATCTCGGTTGGCACCGAGGGGCGCTCGCGAGAGGAAGTGGCCGATGCCGTGCTCGCCTTCCTCGGCAATGGGCCCTTTGTGCTGGACCACGGTGGAAGTGCGAAGTACGAAGTGATTGTCAGGGCCGGCGAGATAGAGCGGATCGGTGAGCACATCCGAGGCGCATTCGCTAAAGGGCGGGGCGTGCTCGGGAGACCCGTCGAGCTCCCGCGCGGCGCCATGGTCGCCGTGGTGGCCGATCGCAACGCCTGGAAGCACCACGGCCCGAAGATCGAAGCCGCCCTGCGCCGGGCGGAGCTGCGACCGGTCGTGCGCCGGATCGCTGGGGGCGAGCGGACCAAGAGCCGCGCGATGTTGGCGCGTCTCCAGGATTTCCTGATCGATGCGGGCGTCGAGCGAACCACACCGGTCCTGGCGATTGGGGGCGGCGTCACGGGCGATATCGGGGGTTTTGCGTCCGCAACCGTGCTCCGCGGGCTCCCGCTGGTTCAGGTCCCCACGACTCTCCTGGCCCAGGTCGATGCGTCGATCGGAGGGAAGGTCGCCGTCGATCACCCACTGGGCAAGAACCTGCTCGGCGCCTTCCATCCTCCTTCGCTCGTGTTGGCCGATCCGGAGCTTCTCGGCACACTGCCGCCGAGAGAGGAGCACTGCGGTCTGGCGGAGATCGTGAAGATGGCGCTTCTCGGGTCGCCCGGGCTCTTCGGGCGATTGGAGTCCTGCGGCGGGGGGCTCGACGATCGGCTCCTGCACGACGCGATCCGCGAATCGATCGGGATCAAGGCCGAGGTTGTGCGGGCCGATCCGCGGGAGCTAGGACTGC
Organism: uncultured Gemmatimonadota bacterium; assembly: GCA_964520315.1. GTDB lineage: Bacteria. The sequence continues at coordinate 6,480 of CAZFNT010000073.1, read as the reverse complement.
GCAGGATTCTGAACCTGGGACACACTTTCGGCCACGCGATCGAGCGCTGCGGTGGTTTTCGCGCTCTCTCACACGGCGAGGCGGTGGCGGTCGGCCTCATCGGCGCCCTTCGCTTGGGTGCGCGGCACGGGACCACGCCCGATCGCCTCGGTGCTAGAGTCGCGGCTTGCATCTCCGCCCTCGGGCTACCGGTCGGGGCGCCAGGGCTCGACGCAGGCGCGATCGTCGCCGCGCTTGCCTACGACAAGAAACGCAGCGGAGGAAAATGCGCGTGGGTGCTCTTGCGAGACGTGGGCGACCCCACGATCGAAGTCGGGATCGATGATGGCGCTGTGCTCGATGCCGCGGCCGCTGTGGTCGCCCCGCGCGGGAAATGAGAGGTGAGCGATGAGCGAGAGACGAACGATTCTGATTCTGCACGGCCCGAACCTCGGTCGCCTCGGAAAGAGGGAGCCTGAGATTTACGGCTCCCTCTCTCTCGAAGAGCTCGATGAGCGCTTGCGCAAGCACGCGAAGTCGAGGAACGTGGCCCTGGAGTGCTTCCAATCGAACAGCTCCGGCGATCTGATCGACAAGATCGAGGCCGCGGACGAGTGCCTCGGGATCGTCCTCAATCCGGCAGGTCTGACCCATTTCGACGTCGCGCTCCGCGATGCCGTGGCTGCGACTGACCTGCCGGTGATCGAGGTGCATCTCTCCAACATCCATGCGCGCGAACGCTTCCGCCGGCGCTCGCTGATCGCCGCGGCTTCGGTGGGGCAGATCTGCGGTTTGGGGTGGAGGAGCTACATCGCCGCGATCGACTTTCTCGTTGGGGAGTTCGGCGGCCGAAGCGCTCTCGGTTTCACATCGAAGGGCAAGGGGGAGTGAGCCCGGCCGATCGCGTCGAGCGCACAGGATTTCGCGAGCGCTTCTCCAGCCTTCTGCCTCGGGCGCTGGTGGCTCTCGTCTTCGTGCCGATCCTGATTTGGGCCGGACTCCGGGCCTCTTGGCAGATATGGATCATTATCAATGCGAGCTTCGCTCTGGCGACTATCGAGTGGCACAAGCTCGTCTCAGCGAAGGCCCGAAGAATCCGCCCCTCGCTCTTCGGCGCCGCGGTGCTCTTGGTCCTCAATACCGGTTTCTGCCCCGACCCGACCGCGCTGCCGCTCGCCCTCGCCCTCTCGGTCATGGCGATCGCAATCGACCGAACCCTTCGACCTCCGGTCGAGGGGATGGCCGCCGATATGGGCGTCGCCCTCGCTGGGGTGCTCTACCTCGGTGTGCTCGGGTCGTTCTTGCCGCGTCTTCTGATGATTCCCGGTGGCATGCGCGCGACAACGGAAGGTATTCCAATAGGTGCCGCGTGTTTCTTCATGCTTTTCTTGATGACTTGGTGCACCGATACGGCCGCCTATTTCTCGGGTCTTCTCTTCGGCAAGCGCCCGCTTCTGCCCGCGGTGAGTCCCAAGAAGACCGTGGAAGGGCTGGCGGGGGGTGTGGCGGGGGCCGCGCTCGGCGGGTGGATCGCATCCGCGACCTTCGCCCCCTTTCTCGACCCGTGGCACGGGCTCGGCCTGGGCGCGGCGCTGGCGGTCATCGGTCAGCTCGGCGACCTGGTCGAGAGCTCGCTCAAGCGAGACGCGGGCGTGAAAGACGCATCGAATATCTTGCCGGGCCACGGCGGAATCCTGGACCGACTCGACTCGTTGCTCTTTACCGCGCCATGCGCCTACGCCTTTTTGCATCTGGTCGTGCTTTGAACCGCGTGAACTTCATGCGCTGTAACCGTTTGGGACGCAATAGAGGCGCGT
>CAZFNT010000073.1:0-4674 GCA_964520315.1 uncultured Gemmatimonadota bacterium | reverse complement strand
CACCCCCCGCGCGCCTATATTCCACTGCGCAAGCTCCCCACCTCTTCTCGGAGGACACCGGTTCATGGGCGATCTGATCGCGCCGATACTCACTTTCAGCGAGAATGCGCTCGTCTTCATCCTCAGCCTCGGGCTGATGATCTTCATTCACGAGCTGGGCCATTTCGCCGTCGCGAAGTGGTGCGACGTCCGCGTTCTCACTTTCTCGATCGGGATGGGGCGAAAGCTGCTGCGTTTTCAGCCCGGCGAGACCGAGTACGCCATCAGCGCCATTCCCTTTGGCGGTTACGTCAAGATGTCGGGCGAAACACCGGACGACCCCGAGGGAGGTGACGGGCGGGATTTCGCATCGAAGGGGTTGCCGGCGAGGTCGGCGATCGTGCTGGCGGGCCCGGCGATGAACATCGTGCTCGCTTTCGTCGTGCACTACTTCCTCTCCCTGGCCGTTGGGATCGGCGGCCCCAGAGACGTCGGAATCGAGACGGTCCAGGAAGGGTCGGCCGCGTTCGAGGGCGGTCTTCGCGTCGGGGACCGAATCGCCAGAATCGACGGGATCGAGATCGGCTCCCCGCTTGACGTGGTCGATGCCGTGCGCGCTACCTCGGCTGGCGAAGCGATCGCCCTGACGATCGATCGCGGAGACGAAGAGCTGGCGTTTCGTATCGCACCGCGCTTCGACGAAGCGCTGGGGGTGCCCTTGCTCGGGATTCGAACGCAGGTGATACAGAAGCCGATCGTCGGCCTGGTGAAGCGCGGGGGGATCGCAGAGGCGGCGGGGCTGCGAGAGGGGGACCTCCTGACGGCGATGGCCGACACGCCGATCGAAGATTGGCTCGATGTGCAGATGATCCTCTCGGACAGGATCGGCACCGAAATCTCGATCGCGGCGATCCGCGACGGAGAGAAGATCCAGTTCCGCATGACCCCCGTGACCAGCAGCTTGGCTCCGCAGCGGCCCGATGGAACGCCGCTGGCCGATGTCGGCATGATCGCCGAGCAGCCGATGCAGCGGGTCTCGTGGATCGGAGCCGTCGACGCCGCCCTCTCCGCCACTTGGCGCGACAGTGTGTACCTCATCGAGAGCCTGCGTCAGATCCTCTCGTTTCGGGTCAGTCGCGAGAGCGTGGCTGGGCCGGTCGGGATCGCCACCGTGATCGCGGAGAGCTACGCCTACGGGATCGACCGCCTCTTTCGTCTTGTGGCGCTCATCAGTGTCAACCTCGCCGTCATCAACCTCTTCCCCTTCCCGGTGCTCGACGGGGGGCAGCTCGTGTTCTTCACGATCGAGGCGGTGCTCCGCCGCCCGATGAGCGATCGCGTGATGATGATCACCAACCAGATCGGCGTCGTCGTGCTGCTCCTCCTCTTTGTCTTTCTGACGCTCAACGACATCGATCGTCTCATTCCGGTTTCGATCTTCGGAGGATGAGGCCGTTGAGGCAATTCGGCTGGATGTTCCTGGCGCTGCTGGCGCCCTCCGGGTGCACGCCGGCTCCGCCGCTCGATCCCGGCGGTGCGGATCCCGAATCTCTGATCCTGACCAGGGCGTCGCACCCCAGCGGATTCGACGACCTTGGCTGTTTCGATGCCGGCTGCCACAAAGACGCCGGCTTCGGCTACGGAGCCGCCACGGATGAGCATCAGCTCCCAGCCCTCTCGTGTGTAGACGGTGATTGCCACGGCGACAACGGCGTGTTGGACCAAACACTGGTAACCGGCAAGGTGTTCGCGGATCTCGCCGGGAGTCAGGTGGAGCAAGATATCGTCGTGATCGCCGAGGAGCTGGGCAATCCGCAGAGCACCGTCGAATCCGATCCGACCGACACCGATGGCCAGTTCAGCCTGGTTCTTCCCCAGGTCGGGACTTTCGATTTCGTGCTGCGAGACCGGAACGAGGCCACGACCCGCTCGGTCGATCACTCGATGCAGAGTCTGACGATCGGCGGCGGGCCGGAGCGAGCCCTCGACTGCGCCGAGTGCCACGATGGGGTCACGGCTGGCTTTCTCGCTCCGATCCGGTAGTACGAGCGCGTAGACTGGCGCCGTGCGAACCCTTTGCCCGCTGTCATTCTCACGCCCGACGGCCCGCGTTCTTCTGCTCTGGGCCGCCCTCCTCGGCGCCGGCTCGGCGCCCGCCAACGCCGCGCGCAGCAGCGGCGAGCATCCCCTGGCCATCCGGTCGATAGAGTTCGTGGGCAATGAGCAAATGTCGCGGGATCGTCTTCTCGACTCCATGCGGCTCGCCGAGGCCACATTCCTGAAGCGAACGATGGGGCTGGAGAGCATCGAGTTCGATCCTCTCGCATACCAGATCGATGTGCGCGCGATCCGCTATTTCTACCAGCAGCAGGGGTTCATCTACGCGGAGGTGAAGGGAGACCGGGCGGCGGTCGATTCACTCGCCGGCGCGGTCGATCTGGTCGTTCGCATATCTGAAGGCAACCAGTACCGCTTCGAGAAGGTCGCGGTCGATGGGGCGGCGCGGCTCGAGCCCGAAGAGATTTGGAAGCGGATCGGTACCCATCCCGGCGATCTCGCCAACCTGCACCAGGTCAAACGCGACGCCGATGCGATTCGAAACCTGTACCGCAATCGAGGCCACGTTCGCGCGAAGGTCGGTTTCGAGAACGCGATTCGCGATGGGGACTGGACGGTCGACGTTCGCTTCGATGCGAGCGAAGGAGAGCCCCACACGATCGCCAAGGTGGTTACTCGCGGCAATCTCGACACCCGAGACGATATCGTGCTTCGCGAGATGAGGATGAAGCCAGGCAAGCTCTATAACCGAGAGACGATCCTGGCCGACGAGCGGAATCTCTACAACACCGGCCTCTTCTCAGGCGTCAAGGTGAGCGAGACCGCGCTCGACTCGTTGCACCACACGGTGAATCTGCGTGTCGAGCTGATCGAGCGCAGCCCCCGCTGGATCTCCTTCGCCGTTGGTTCCAGCACGGGAGAGCGAGAGAACGTACGCCTCTCGGCCGACTGGGGGCACAAGAACCTCGCCGGCACCGCGAGACTCGTCACGGTGCGCGCGGAGGCTACCTGGCAGCTCAGCCGGTACTACGACGAGGGTCGCATCGATCCGCTCGCAAGCCGCTTCGAGCTCGCCTATCTCCAGCCCTGGCTCTTCGGCCACCGCCTGAGCGTGGGCGGAACCGTGTTCACGGCACAGGAGATCCCTTTGGGCAGGGTGGACCGGCTCAGCACATGGGGGATCATCGGGCGCCTCCTGCGCCGCATAGGAAGCGATTCCGAGCTCTATTTGGAGGCGACTCTCCAATGGGCGAACGAATCGGTCGAGGGACGGATCCTCGATCGCGACATCAGCCAGACCAAGAGCGTGACTCTCGCCCATCGCCTCGATTCTCGCGGGAACGTCTTCGCTCCGGAAAAGGGCACGGCGGCCACGATCGCTCTGACGCATGCCGGCGGAGTTCTCGGCGGCGATTTCGACTTTCGACGGGCGACCGCGAGCTACGCTCGTTTCCTCAGTCTCGGAGCGGGCAGCGTCGCCGCGTTCAGGCTTTCCGGCGGGGCCGCGGCGCCTTTCGCCGAGAGCGAGGAGATCCCGATCGATCAGGTCTTCACCGCCGGTGGATCGAGTACGGTGCGCGGATATCTCGAAGGGGGAATCGGCGCACCTGGCACTCCTGAAGAGGGGGGACGGGTCCTCGCTCTGGTCAACTTCGAGCTGAGGCAGCGACTCGCGGGCGACTTTGGTGTCGCCCCCTTCATCGACGGTGCTCAGGTGTGGCCGTACCTCTCGGCGGTCGATCGCTTCCAAGACATGCGTTGGAGCCTGGGGACGGAGCTGCGTTACTACACTCCGATCGGACCGCTCAGGATCGGCTATGGCGTGAAGATGAACCCCGCGGCCGACGATCCCGATCCAGGCGCGTGGTTCTTCGGCTTCGGGCAGGTGTTCTGATGAGCGGCGGAGCCAGGTGGCGAGTGTGGGTCCTCCTGGGAGCGATGGCTCTTGCGGTGGTGGCCGTGAACAGGATCGGCGCCGGATGGCCGTTGACGCGCGCGTTGCTCAACAGGGTCGTCTTGCAGTCAGAGGGCTACGAGCTGGCGGGGGGGAGGGTGCGTTGGGCGCTGGTTCCGCACGTGCGGATCGATGCGAGCGACCTGCTTCTCCTGGGACCGGGCATAGAGGCCACATTGCCTCGCATTCACGCCGAGCTATCTGGAATCGAGCTTCTCGCGGGACGGGTAGGAGTATCCGACCTGAGAGCCTCCGGAATCGAGATCACGATCGCCGAAGGGGAGGGCGGCGGGGGCGCGCCCGTCGTGCCCGATCCTCGCCTCGTGCGAATGGCGTTGGAGCGATTCCGATTCGATTCCATCGTCATGCGCGATCTCTGCGCTTCGATCGGTGATGCCACCACCCTCGAGCTGACCCTGTTCAGGGGGGCTCTGAGCGACCTGAGCGAAGGTCCGACCTTGGTGATCGACACGCTGGCGGCCACCGTCGGCCTCCCCGAGCCGCTGGCGTTGCGATCGGGTGGCGCGGAGGTCGTTGTGCGGGCCGATCGCTACGACCTATCGAAGTTGAGGGCATCGATCGGAGAGAGCCGGATCGAGGGAAGGGGCAGCCTGCGACCTGGCGACGCGGGCCCGATCTGGGAGGCGCGCGTCTGCCCTGTCGAGAGAGCTCAGCACCTCAAC
>CAZFNT010000072.1:11444-12218 GCA_964520315.1 uncultured Gemmatimonadota bacterium | reverse complement strand
GCGTCACACCACGAGCTGGGCGTCGCTGGTGCGGATGCCCATGGGAGCGCGTCTGGTCGACACACCTGGCATCGGCATGCTTGATATCTGGGGAGTCGATCCCGAAGACCTTGTGCAATGGCTTCCCGATCTTGCGCCCTATGCCGACTCGTGCGAATGGCGGAACTGCGGGCACCGCGAAGGAGAGATCGGTTGCGCGCTCACCGAAGCGGTCACGGCGGGCGAGATCGCGGGCGATCGTCTGGTGTTCTATCGCGATATGTACGCAACACTCGAGGAGCGCAAAGACCGCCTCGAAGAGCACCCTGGCGAGGGAGCGCGCCCTGAGCCCGAGGCCGATTGGGAGGAACGCTGGGTAGAGGATTGAATTGACTTGGGCCCCTTTCCGAAGTAACGTCTGTTCCTTTGTCCTGACCCGGCGTTCATAGGAAGTCGGGCCACCATTGCGCAGGCTCGAACATGTTGAACCGCAAGATTCGCGCGGAGTACGAGAGCTTCACGCTCGCCTGGGGCCGCCTCTGCGCCGCCGCGGGGATCACGCCGAACGTGATCACAGGGACCAGCGTGGCGATCGCGGTCGGGTCGTGCTACTTCTTCGCGATCAACCGGATCTTCGCCGCGCTGGTGCTCTTCGGGCTGGTCGGCGTGCTCGACATGCTGGACGGCGCCACCGCCCGCGCCAGCGGCCGCGTTACCCGCTACGGCCAGGTCCTCGACATGGTGTCGGACCGCTACGCCGAGTTCCTTTTCTTATTGGGGATCATGCTCGGTGGG
>CAZFNT010000072.1:0-11434 GCA_964520315.1 uncultured Gemmatimonadota bacterium | reverse complement strand
CGCTGCCGTCTTCGGCATGCTCATAGCGTCCTATACCCGCGCGGTCGCCGAGTCGAAGGGCGGGCTGGAGAGCTGCGAGGTCGGCGTCGTGGGTCGGGCCGAGAAGATGATCATCATCGGGGCCGGAGGCCTCTTGCAGATCCTGGTCGATAGCACCGCCCTGCCGGATTTCGGCCCGCTTCAACTCGGTGTCGTCATCACAGCCGTCACGAGCCTGTACACGGCGGTGCAACGCCTGCGCTTCGCGGCGGTTCAACTAAACTCATCAGAGCACACGAGCGTCGCCGCCGAGGACGATGAGGGCGGTGGCGCGGAGAGGCCGCAGTGATTCTCGGCATCGGCAATCCGGTCTACGACTACATCGTCACCGCCCACGTGCGAACCGAGGGGCGAGTGCTTTCGGGCTGCTCCACGAACGCGTGTCTGGCGCTGGCGGCTCTCGGTCATTCGACCGCCCTCGTCGGAAACATCGGCGACGACTACCACGACAGCTTCATCGACGATATGGAGCGCTTAGGCATCGGTCACCGGGTCGGCCGCTGCGCCGAGAGCGGGGGCTTTCGGCTGATCTACGACGACACCGGCGACCGAACACTCGACGTGCTCGGCATCGCCGATCCGATCGAGGCGGTCGGGGAGCTGCCCGACGACTGCCGCGCGGTGATCTTCGGGCCGATCCTCGGTGAGTGCGGCGTCGAGCACATGCGCGATGTTGCCGAACGCTCCGAAGCCTTGCGGGTGCTCGACGTGCAGGGTCTGATGCGAGTGCTCGAGGGCCGGCGGATTCAACGTGTGGCGGGTCCGGCCGTAGACGAAGGGATCTCGCTCAGCCATATCGCAAAACCGAACGAGCACGAGGCTCGGATCATAACGGGGACCGATCCCAGGCACGACCCGACTCGATCGGTGCGAGAGATCCATGCCCGGGGCTGCGACATCGCGGTCGTCACGCTCGCCGAGGCCGGTTCGGTGATCTTCGACGGAACGACCTACCTCGAGATTCCACCCTACGAGACCCTCGCGCGAGACTCGACCGGCGCGGGGGACACCTATATGGCGGGCTTCGTCCACTCCTTCTTGGAGACGGGCGGCGGCGCGCTGGACATCGCCGGGCGATGGGGCTCCGCGGTCTCGTCCGTCATGATCGAGAACACCGGCCCCGACTTCGGCCTGACCATCGAAGAGGCTCGGCGCCGCGTAGCGAGCATCTCGTAGAGGATTCGCACACGATGCAAACATCCGCAACCATCAAGCCCGTATCAGGGCGCCTCGGCGTGCTCACGCCCGGCATGGGCGCCGTCGCCACGACCTTCATCGCCGGCGTCGCCGCGATCCGCCGCGGCCTGGCCCGTCCTCTGGGCTCGCTGACCCAGATGGGCACTCTGCGCATCGGCAAGCGGACCGAGAGACGGCACGTTCCGATCCAGGATTTCGCGCCGCTGGCAAAGATCGACGATCTCGTTTTCGGCGGTTGGGACATCTTCGAAGAGGATTGCTACGCGGCGGCACGCCGATCAGGCGTGCTCGAGCGAGAGATGCTCGACTCGGTACGTGAAGAGCTAGAGGCGATTCGCCCGATGTCCGCCCTCTTCGATCGCCGCCACGTCAAGAACCTCGACGGGCCGAATGTGAAGCGAGGAACCCTGCGCGAGAAGGTCGAGGAGCTGAGAGCGGACATCCGTCGCTTCCGCTCCACCCACGAGCTCGACCGATGCGTCATGGTGTGGTGCGGCAGCACCGAGGTCTACCAGAGCCCGACTCTCGACATTCACCGTGATTTGGCGAGCTTCGAGCGTGCGATCGATGCGGGCGCCCCCGAGATCGCTCCTTCGATGCTCTACGCCTACGCCGCGTTGAAAGAGAAAGTGCCCTTCGCCAACGGCGCGCCGAACCTCTCGGTCGACTTCCCCGCGATGCACGAGCTGGTCGCCGAGACCGGCATGCCGGTGGCCGGCAAAGACTTCAAGACGGGGCAGACCCTCATGAAGACGATGCTCGCCCCCGGCTTCAAGGCCCGTCTGCTCGGGATCGACGGCTGGTTCTCGACCAATATCCTCGGCAACCGCGATGGCGAAGTGCTCGACGACCCCGAGAGCTTCAAGTCGAAAGAGGTCTCGAAGCTGGGGGTGCTCGAGCAGATCCTCGAGCCGGAGCGCTTTCCCGAACTCTACGGCGATCTGTACCACAAGGTTCGTATCAACTACTACCCGCCCAGGGGCGACAACAAAGAGGGGTGGGACAATATCGACATCAAGGGGTGGCTCGGCTACCCGATGCAGATCAAGATCGACTTCCTATGCCGGGATTCGATCTTGGCCGCTCCGATCGTTCTCGATCTCGCCATCTTTCTCGATCTCGCCGAGCGCGCGGGGATGGGCGGAATCCAGGAGTGGCTCTCCTTCTACTTCAAGTCGCCGATGTGCGCCCCCGACCTTTACCCCGAGCACGATCTCTTCATCCAGAAAACGAAGCTGAAGAACACGTTGCGGCACATGATGGGCGAAGATCTCATCACACATCTCGGGCTCGACTACTACGAATCGAAGTGACGAGGAGAGGCCGGGCGTGTTCCTCACATTCGAAGGGATCGAAGGCTCGGGGAAGTCGACCCAGTGCGCGACCCTCAGGGCGGGCTTGGAGAGGCTGGGCCACGAGGTGGTGCTTACGCGCGAGCCGGGTGGGATCGGCGTGGCGGCGTCGGAGGCTATCCGCGCTCTTCTCCTCGATCCGGCGCAGCGCCTGTGTTCGCGCGCCGAGCTCCTTCTCTTTCAGGCGAGTCGCGCCCAGCATGTCGATCAGTTGATCCGGCCCGCATTGGCGCGCGGATCGGTCGTGGTCTGCGATCGCTTCTATCATGCGAGCGTTGCATATCAAGGGGGGGGACGGGGCGTGTCGCTCGACTCGGTCATCTGGCTCAACGAGTTCGCGACCGGCGGCCTCCGTCCAGACCACACGATCCTGCTCGATCTAGAGGCCGATATCGGTATCCAGAGGGCACGAGAATGCAGCGGCGATCGGGTCGACAGAATCGAGCAGGAGTCGATCGATTTCCACAGGCGGGTACGCGATAGCTATCTTCGACAGGCGCGGGCGGCACCAGAGAGCTTCCTCGTGCTCGACGGCTCCCTTCCACCGGATGAGCTGGGCGCGGAGATTGCCCAAGAGGTGCTTCGGTGGCTGGAGGACGGGAACCGAAAGGACTGCTCGACGTAGCGAGCCCTGTGCGAGACCGACGAAGAGTCGATGATGGAATCGACGAGCCGCACTGCTCGAACCCAGTGCGCGACTGGCCTTCAACGCCACAATGCCCGATGATCCGAACAGAGCCATTGCCATCGGAGGACCGCTAAATGCGGAATGCGCGATCGATCCTGGTGACCACTTGCACGATCTTGGTGAGTGGCATCTTCCTCGGATTCATGACCGACGGGTACGTCCAGGCCACGGCCAGCGGCACGTACAGCTACGTGCACCTCTTCACCGAGGTGCTCGACGAAGTGAAACGGAACTACGTCGATGAGATAGATGCGAAGGACCTCGTGCACTCGTCGATTCGCGGCATGATGCGCGACCTCGACGCGCATTCCGTATTCCTCGACGAGACGGCTTACGGTGAGCTGCGCATCGATACCAAGGGCAGCTTCGGTGGCCTCGGCATCGTGATCTCGATTAGAGACAACTTCCTCACCGTCATGTCCCCGATGGAGGGCACGCCCGCCTGGCAGAAAGGGATCGAGGCAGGTGATCGGATCGTGGCGATCGAGGGCGAGTCGACCGACGGTATCACCACCGAAGAGGCCGTCACCAAGCTGCGCGGGCCTAAGGGAACCGACGTGACGATCACAATCGCGCGCGCCGGCATCTCCGACCCCTTCGACTACACGATCACGCGCGACGTGATCGCGATCAAATCGATCCCCTTCGCCGGCGTGGTCGGCGACCGGATCGGGTATGTGCGCCTCGTGAACTTCTCCGAGGTGGCCAGCGAAGAGCTGGCGCTCGCTATGGAGGATCTCCTCGATCAAGAGGTTCTGGCGATGATCCTCGATCTGCGGAACAACTCCGGTGGCCTGCTCGAGCAGGCAGTCGCGGTGGCCGATCTCTTCGTCGAGAAGGGCAAGCTCGTCGTCTACACCAAGGGTCGTCACCCCTCCGACAGTCGGGAATGGACATCGCCGCATCGCCCGGTTCTGGGCGCGATCCCGCTGGTCGTGATGGTCAACGACGGAACCGCCAGCGCTTCCGAGATCGTCTCGGGCGCGATACAAGACTACGACCTCGGCGTGGTGCTCGGTGTGGATACCTACGGCAAGGGATCGGTCCAAACGGTGCGGAATCTGTCGTCGGGCACCGCGCTGAAGCTGACGACAGCGCTCTACTACACGCCGAGCGGGCGCTCGATCCACCGGCCGGAACATCGTCGCGGCAGGAACGCCGAGGATGATGACGAGAAGCCCGAGCTTTTCACGACCGAGTCCGGACGACCGATCGAAGGGGGCGGAGGGATCAAGCCTGACGTCATCGTGGAGGCTCCCGACGCGTCGCGATTGCTGATCGACATTCTCCGCAAAGACCTCTTCTTCAAGTTCGTGGTGCAGGCGACCTCATCCGACCGCGATTTCGGAGACAGTCCCCAAGTGACCGACGAGATGATCGACGAGTTCGTCCAGCATCTTCGCGATGCCGAGATCGAGTTCGACGACGAAGAGTTCGACGAGGATCGGGAGTACATCGTCAGCGCCATCAGTAGGCAGATCGCGACGAAGCTGCACGGGCTGGAGGCGGGCTATCGCTTTGGCCTCGAGGCGGATTATCAGCTCGGCGAAGCGATCGAGCTGCTCGGCGGCGTGAGCTCGATGGGCGATCTCTGGGCCAGGGTAGACGAGACTAGAGCGCTGGCCGCGGCCGATCTGACGACCGACTGAACGAATCGTTCCTTTCGACGAGCGAGTTTAACGGTACGTCTACTCTCGTTGTCTTATCCTCGCCCAGGCAGTCCGGCATAACCTATTGTAGACTAGTGACTTCATGGGATCATGCCGAGGCGGTATGGCTCTTGCTCATGGGATCGACCACGATCTCACATGGAGGACCCATGAGCGCCGTTACCACTAGCAACGAGTTGGACCACTACCTCGATTCAATCGGGGCATTGCCTTTGTTGGGCGTCGAAGAGGAGCGAGCGCTATGCCGCCGCGCACGGGATGGCGACACCGAGGCAAGGAACCACCTCGTCAGCTCCCATCTGCGATTCGTCGTTCAAGTGGCGAAGCGCTATCAGTTTCAGGGGCTTTCTCTCCACGACCTGATCCAGGAGGGGAATCTCGGTCTGATTCGAGCAACCGAGCGCTTCGATCCCGAGAGGGGATTTCGCTTTCTCTCGTACGCATCGTGGTGGGTTCGGCAGTCGATCGTGCAGTCCTTGATGGATAACGGTCGCACCGTTCGTCTGCCCGCCTACAAGGTGAAGCGGATCCGCAAGGCGCGCAAGGCCGAGGCCCGGCTCTCGTCGAAGTTGGGGCGCCCCCCTGAAGAGGAGGAGATCGCCACCGAGTTGGGGCTCCCGGCCAAGGCCATCTTGGAGGATCGGCGCCAATCTCAAGGGCCGCTTTCACTCGACGCGGACATCTTCGTCGAGCCGGGTACGTCGTTTCTCGATGTGCTGGCCGACCACCCCGATTCCAGGCCAGACCGGATCTTCCGAACACGTCACCGCTCCGATCGACTCCATGAGGCACTCGCCACGCTGCCGGAGCGGCACCGCCGCGTTCTCGAACTCTATTTCGGGCTGAATGGCGAGGAGCCCCACACCCTGGAAGCGGTTGGGAAGATGCACGGATTCACCCGCGAAAACGCGCGTCAGATCAAGTCGCGGGCGCTGCGCGCACTGGCGGGCGCGCTCACCGACCTGGAGCGTTCCCGATTCCCGAAATCCAATCCGGAACCCGTTCCCGTGACGATGGCGAGAAAGGCCGAGGTGGCGTAGGGTCGGTAGGAAGCCAAGTGCGCGATTCGATTCGCCCCCTCGCAGCTCCGGCGTTCACCACTTGGCTGGCCACCGCGAGCGCGCAGATCGTAGGTACCTGGGGCGCCCTTGAGCCGATGCCGCGCTCCATCTCGAACAACGCCCTCGCCTCGATCGCCGGCTCGCTCTCGAAGGCCATTGTCCAGACGCTGCCGGCGAGAGGAAGTCGGGATAGCGCGGTCGCGGTGCCCCTTCTTCGTCGCTTCCCCATACGGCGACTTGCGTGGAGGTTCCGATCAGATCGAATTCATGCGTTGCGAGGATGCACTCGAACACAGGGATCTGCGCTGGGGCGATTTCTCCGGCTACCAATATGATCGCTAAGAAATGCGCGGATCTTCGGGTCATCGGGGGCCTCCCTTCTCCAAGGAGTTTCTCGGCGGACCACGACCCGCCCCCTAGACGACCCCTTAGTGCTAACCTACCGCGCAATTGGCGCCCTCCGCTCCTGGAGGGCCTCATCGCTCGCCCCGCGGTCGTTTTCTTCGTCGGAGCAGATCGAATGCCCGGCAGGCCGCTCTTTCTGGAGATCGGAATCATGCGAACTGCCATAGCACTCGCCGGCCTCGTCGCGATCGGCGGCGCGGCGCGCGCACTCGACGTCTCGCTGGAGACACCGGAAGTAGTACTCGATACACCGCCGCTCGCGTCGGCCGTGGCCGATACCACTTGGCTGATCAGCGAGAACTTCGACGCGAGCGGCGATCTGCCGGGCGGTTGGGCCTCGGTCGACTACAGCGATGTGATCGCCCCGACCTATTGGCACGTCGACGACCGCAATACCTACGATGGATCAGGTGCCTGGTGGTGCGGCACCTATGGGAACGGGTGGACCGGCTACGGGAACATGTGGCGGCAGCAGCTCGATCTCACGCTCGACCTCAGCTCGGCCACGGGCATCACCGGCCTGACCTACTGGCAGTACTTCGACTCCGAGTGGCCGAACCCCGAGCCTCCCGACGACACCTGGGATGGAGGCACTGTGCGGGTTTCGACCGATGGGGGAACGACTTGGACGGTGATCACGCCGCAGCAGACCTACCCCTACAACAGCATCTACGCCTTCTTCCTTCAAGACGGCGTGCACGACATTCCCGGGTGGTCCGGGCAAGTCATCTCGGCGGCGTACGAACAGATCACCTTCAATCTGACGCCGTACGTCGGCGGTGAGGTCCTCGTCCGCTTCGACTTCGCCTCGGACAAGTTCGCCTCCGACGAAGACGGCATGTGGGAAGCCGATTTTTCGGCCTGGTTCATCGACGATGTCATCGTGGGCAACACGAGCTTCGATATCTACTTCGAGGACGACATGGAAGGAGCGATGAAGCCGGAGTGGAATCCGCACGCCGGCCCCATTACGCCCTCAGGCGATTGGTGGGATGTGGTCGACGACTCACACCCCCAGCCGGACGGACGCCCGGTCTATGTCTCAGCCCCGAACGCGCTCTTCGTCGGAGATCCGGCGAGCAGCCAGGGCGACGGCACCTACTACGCGGACGATCACGCTCTGCGCGCCCTCGACAACGGCATCGAGCTGCCCTCGCTCGACCTCTCCGGCGATCCCGACATGGAGACGGCCGAGATCCGCTGGCAGGAGCGAATGAAGCGCGACGGCGCGGGCGGGTATCAGTATTTCGAGGTCTCCACCGACGGGGGCACGAACTGGCAAACGGTCGAGCAGCGCGGCGCCCCGGGGGGGACCTTCGACTGGGAAGAGATGTCCTACTCACTGAATGCCTACATCGGCCAGTCCGATGTGCGGGTGCGCTTGCGCGCCGGCACCGGCACCCTCGGGAGTCACCACCTCTACTGGTACGTCGACGACGTCGAGGTCTTCTACACGAAGGACGTGACAGGCATTGGGGGTGACCTTCCGGCGATCGGAGCCAAGGCCGCCCTGCACGACGCGAGCCCGAACCCCTTCAATCCGCGCACGCGGGTCTCTTTCACTCTGGCGGAGACGGCCGATGTGTCGCTGCAGGTTTTCGATATCAGCGGGCGCCTGGTGCGCACGCTGCTCGACGGGCAGCAGCTCGCCGGCGATCATTCGGTGAGTTTCGACGGCCGCGACAACAACGGGGCTGCGCTTCCATCCGGTGTCTACACAGCGCGTTTGGTGACTGGTGAGACGGTTCAGACGACGCGTCTGTTGATGCTCAAATAGACATGGGCCGCGGAGCAGCCCATGCCCTCGGAATTGGAGCTGGCCGCCTTGCGGCAGCTCAATTCCGAGCGAGGGTGTGGCGTGGCCCCAATCCTCGCGGGCAGGCTCTCTCGTGGCACATGAATCGGAGCGATCGTGGTCGTTGGTGGCTGCGGTCGCTCCACTTCTTGCGGCGCTTCGTCCTTGCTGGGGCACCCTCCGGCTGATACGCTCCCCGTCTTTTGAACGATCCTGATTCGTCTCGAACGCTGGGGCTTCGAGGTGCTCTTCAACTACGGCAATGTTCTCGTCTTCGCGACCGTCGCGTTCCTCTTCGTCGCGGTCAGCATGCTCCTGTCGAAGCTGCTGCGCCCGCGCGTTTTCGACACAGAGAAGCTCACTTCTTATGAGTGCGGCATGCGTCCGGTGGGGAGCGCATGGGTGCAGTTTAGTGTGCGCTTCTACCTGATCGCCCTGGCGTTCATCGTGTTCGATGTCGAGATCCTTTTCCTCTTCCCCTGGTCTGTCGTGTTCAAAGCGGCCGGTCTGGCGGCGCTGGTGAAGATGGGCATCTTCATCGCGATTCTGCTGCTCGGGCTCGCTTACGGTTGGCAGCGGGGCGATCTCGACTGGGTCAAGAAAGTTGTTTCTACCGAGGAGGGCTCTTTTTAGAGCGTCCGCGCGGGGCCTGGGGCTTCGCCGGAACCGGAGACCGCAATGAGCGACGAATCGACACCACTGGTGCAGCCCGCGAGTCTCGAGCTGAAGGACAACGTGCTCTTGACGACCGTCGATCGAGTGATCGCTTGGGCCCGCCTCTCGTCGATCTGGCCGATGACCTTCGGCCTCGCCTGCTGCGCCATCGAGATGATGGCGGTCGGAGCGTCTCGATTCGATCTCGACCGTTTCGGCGCCGGTGCCTTTCGGGCGACACCGAGGCAGGCCGATCTGATGATCGTCGCGGGCACGGTGGTCTACAAGATGGCGCCGACAGTGAAGCTGCTCTACGACCAGATGCCCGAGCCGAAGTGGGTGATCGCGATGGGCGCCTGCGCGACCGGGGCCGGTCCCTACTACAAGCACGGGTATCACGTGATGCAGGGGGCCGATCGCATCGTGCCGGTCGATGTCTATCTGCCCGGCTGCCCACCGCGTCCCGAGGCGCTGATCGATGCGCTTCTCACCCTTCAAGAGAAGATTCGGCGCGAACGTCCTCTGAGCCAACGGCTTCGCGAGCTGTGGGGGGGGAAGAGGGCATGAAGATCGACGAGATCGTGGACCGGGTGATGGAGATCGGGGGGGATGAGGCGATATGCGAAGATCTCGATATGCCCGGGCCGGTGCTACGCATACCTCGGGCCTCGCTCTCCGTGGCCATGCCGTATATCAGAGGTGAAGGCTTCGATTCGCTCATGGCGCTTTGCGGAATCGACTTCAAGGGCATGAAGAAGTGGGGCGAAGAGGCGGGGGACGCGCTCGGGGTCGTCTACCTTCTCTACTCGAATCTCCACAAACTGAAGCTGACGGTCAAGGTCCGGCTGCCTCGCGACGATGCGCGGGTCTTTTCGGTGGCGCGGATCTGGCGCACCGCGGACTGGCACGAGCGCGAGACCTTCGACCTCTACGGAATCGTTTTCGAAGGGCATCCCGATCCGCGGCGGCTGCTTCTTCCCGAGGATTGGGAGGGCTGGCCGCTGCGCAAGGATTACGAGATGCCGGTGGAATACCGCGGCATTCGGCACCGCGACCCGGTGGAGGATGGGGCATGAGTGGCGCGGCGCTCGAGAACCGGGGTTATGTGCTGAATATGGGTCCCCAGCATCCGTCGACGCACGGCGTGCTGCGGATGGAGGTCTACTGCGACGGCGAGGTGGTGAGCAAGGCGATCGCCGATATCGGCTATCTGCACCGCTGCAAGGAGAAGGTGGCCGAAGGGGAGTCATACTTCAAGTTCACGCCCTATACCGACCGAATCGATTACTTGGCCTCGATGAACCAGAACCACGGATATTGTGTCGCCGTGGAGCGGCTGGCCGGGATCGAGGTGCCGGAGCGGGCGGAGTACATCCGCGTCATCGTGGCGGAGATGAATCGGATCGCCAGCCACCTGGTGGCTTTCGGCACTTTCGGGCTCGACGTGGGGGCGATCACGCCGTTTCTGTACGCGTTTCGGGAGCGCGAGAAGATTCTCGATATTTTCGAAGAGATCTGCGGGGCGAGGCTCACCTACGCATATATCTACATCGGCGGTGTGATGCGCGACATCAACTCGCGCCAACTCGGCATGATCGCCGATTTTCTCGACTACTTCGAGCCGAAGCTCGAGGAGTACGATCGGCTGCTCTCTTACAATCAGATTTTCATCAAACGCACGGCCGGTATCGGCGTGCTTCCGGCGAAGATGGCGATCGATTACGGCTGCACCGGGCCGGTTCTGCGGGCGTGCGGAGTGAACTGGGATCTGCGGCGCGACGATCCCTACTCGATCTACGATCGCTTCGACTGGAACGTGGTCGTGGGCAAGGGTGATGTCGGCACGACCGGTGACACATGGGATCGCTACATGGTTCGCCTGCGCGAGATGCGGGAGTCGGTGCGGATCGTTCGACAGGCGCTAGAGAAAGTCCCCAAGGGGCCCTTCCAGGCAAAAATGTCGCCACGCCTGAAGCCGAAGTACAACGAGATCTACTGCCGAACCGAGACGCCGCGGGGTGAGCTCGGGTTCTATGCTGTGGCCGACGGCAAGGTCGAGCCGTGGCGCTGCAAGGTGCGCTCCCCTTGCTTCAGCAATCTTTCGGTCGTCGGGGAGTTGGCACCGGGGCTCATGATCGCCGATCTGGTGGCGGTTTTGGGGTCGCTCGATGTCGTGATGGGAGATGTGGACCGGTGAGTGAGCTCGCTCGAGATCTGATGCTACCCGGGCAGCTCCTCGCGGGGCTCTCGCCGAGCGTGGCCGCTTTGATCGTCATGG
Source organism: uncultured Gemmatimonadota bacterium (assembly GCA_964520315.1). Taxonomy (GTDB): domain Bacteria. The sequence continues at coordinate 295 of CAZFNT010000072.1, read as the reverse complement.
TTGCCTCGTGCGCCGTCGTGCTCGGGATCGTGGCCCTGAACGGTATGTTTCTGGTGTGGTGGGAGCGGAAGATCTCGGCCCATATCCAGAGCCGGGTCGGGCCGATGACGACGGGCTACTGGCACGGTTGGCTACAGTCGATCGCCGACGGTGTGAAGCTGCTGCTCAAAGAGATCATCATTCCACTTTTGGCTGATAAATGGCTCTTCATTCTCGCGCCCCTGATCGTTTTCATGTCGGCCTTCATGGCCTTCGTGCCGATCCCCTGGGGCGAGAAGCTGATCGTCGCCGACTT
>CAZFNT010000071.1:1183-12239 GCA_964520315.1 uncultured Gemmatimonadota bacterium | reverse complement strand
AAGCCGAGCCAGAGCAAGCCGAGCGCCAGAATCTCGTAGGCGAAATGGATCGCGCGCGAGTGGGGGGCGGTCATCGGGTCATGGGGCCTCATGCATGAACGCGATTCCTCGTTCATGGACGACTGGGGCCTTGCCTCGACGGAAGAGGTGGGGAGCATCATTACGAAAGACTGCGAAGAGTAATGCGGTTGATTGCACTTCAGCAAGCACCCTCTATCGCCGGTCTCTGCCACGGGAGAACGATCCGGGCGCGCGGAATGGTAGATGAGAGTGCGGGGCTCATCTTGAAGAGATGACGACCCAAAAGCGAAAAGCTTTAGAACGCAGTCGGAATCAAGGAGCCCCGCCCCTCAAGCTCCAACCGCCTCCCCAACCTCCGCGTAGTGCTCCATCAGCTCCTCGAAAGTCTCCGCCTCGAGCTCCACGAACACCCCAGGATCGGGGACATGATAGATCTCGATATCGTCGCACACCCCCTCGCCGAGGACCTCGATGTCCACCGACGAGATGAAAGCCGGGTGATCGAATCTCGTCTGAAGCCTCGGGTTGACGCGTTCCTTGGAGGTCACGACTTGCACCGCCGCCTGGATCTCTCCGTCGATCACGACCACGGCGCGATCGTGGCGGCGGATCTCGATGTGCTCGGTGTCGTGTGATATAGGCAGCAGATGGTAGTCGCGCGCGATGTCCCAGTGCTTCTCGTCGAGGTTGACGATGTAGGTCTTCGGCCGGCAGATGCGCGACCCCTCTTCCACGGGACGTCGCTCCGATCGAATGAAGTCGCCCGACGAAACACCTTTCTTGATGTTGCCATAACCCACCTGCGTCGGGCTGAGGTGATACTCGTCCACCGCCTCTTCCTCGATCTGGTAGAAGCTCTTGAACGCGGTCAGCGCCGAGAAAACGGAACGGAAATCGGCCGCCCGAATGATGTTGGTAGCTCGCCACAGTGTGACGGGATGGAACGAGGGGCGGTACTCCTTGAAAAACGTGACCAGCACATCGTAGAGGCTCACGTCGATCTTCATCCGGCTGCGTAGCTTCTCGATCTGGTTGATATCTCCGGCAGGCACGAAAGCGTGAGATTCGACTTCGCAGTCGCAAGCCCGTTCGGACCCTCGCTGCACATGCACCAAGTCGGCAGCCTCGTCGTACTCGATCCGCGGATAGTGAAGATGCTGATCCGATCTCACGTAGCCGATCTCGAAACGGGTTGGCGTCTCGGTCCTCTGGATCTCGAGAATCGCACCGGGAACGAGACCGACATCTTGGTAGCAGTCCCCCAGGCCCACTACGAACCCACTCTCGTAGTGGTAGGTCGTCTGGTACTCCTGCCCCCCCGCGGTGAAAACGATGCGTGTGTCTTCCGGGAAGAAGGCCGCAGCCTCCACCTCGACATCGAGCGTTCCGGTAACCAGCTCGTTGTACGAGAGAACATGCACCAGATTGTCGCCGTCGATCCTCGTCGCGAGCTTCTCCTCCTCTTCGTGCAGAATCTCGGCCAGGCGCCCATCGAGGCGATCGTCGGGCAGTCGAAACTCCCGCTTGGAGATGTCGGCCGGCACCTTCGCACTCGCGAGGCGTAGCGGCCTCGCCCCGAAATCCTTCGGCACCTTCGCCCGGCTGGTCCACGCCCCCCCCGCGAAGTGTGAGAGGCAGTAGAAGTTCTCGCTGAAGAAATTCTCCATCATGTAGTTGAGCGAGAATCGATAGTGCAGGAAGCGTGGCGAATCGGGAGTCAGGCTGAACAGATCGCCGACGAGGCGCTCGGTCGGAACCGCCCCCTCTTCGGCCGCGAGGATCTCCCCCGCCTTCTCGATCAGCTCATAGTCGATCTCTTCGAGAAGATCGATCAGGTACCAAAGCGGCCCCCAACTGACGAACTCCGCCTGACCGTAGAGCTCCCTGGTAACCCTGCCCCGAATCTGTCGCAGAAGATTCTCTCTGTGCTGCTCGATGACCTCGTCGCGCTTCCGCTCCGTCTTGTCCGGACCGAGATAGCGGGGCACCGTGCGATGGGCACGCCCGTAGCGCACGGGCAAGTACTGCTGCGCCCCCGCCTTGCTCAGAAACTTGGCCTGCCTGCGAAGCACCGGATCCTGCCATTCGACGCAAATCAGGTCGTAGTCCTTCTCGGGTTGCAAGATCTTCTCGTACACCTCTCCCTCGGCGTAGTCGTCGAAATCGACATTGCGCCGCTGAGAGGTTCGCACCTTTCCGAAGTGGCGGAAGATGTGGTCGCCGACCTCGAAGTCGTTGGCCGCGTCGTACACCTTGATCAGGCGCTCGGCGAAGTTCACCTTGCGAGTACGAATGATCCGCTCGCGCAGCTTCGCCGCCAGGAAATCGATCTTGACGGGCTCCGCTACGTCTGAAACGACCTTGCGCAGGTAAGCGATATCTTTCGACGTGGTATTGACGTCGATCTCTGTGATCGGGTCGGACATTTCGATTCCCCACCGCCGCCCGCCCGGTTCGCGCCTGATGTGGAGCCGGAACTGGGACCGCGGGCTCGGTTTGATGATGCGCCGCGGTCGCTCGGAGGATTCGTGGAGGGTCGCACGCATTGGAGCGCACGACGGCGGCGCGAGGGCGCCTGGGTCTCGTGATCTGCCGGATGACCGAGGCGCAGATGACGACGAATGATGACAAGCGTAGTCAGCGCCCGGGGTGAGCGTCAAGCTGTGAGTCGGGACTGAGGCTTCAATACCGGCGAATCTCCTACTTTGAAATCTCTTCGGAGCCGCCACCGTCCGCCCCGAGCGCATCGATCAGCATCACCGAAATCGCCCGCAGGTCGCTCCCCGCCGGCGCCCCCTCGATCCCTCTCGCCAGCCCACCCAGACGGGCAGCAAGATCAGGCGTCGCCCTCCCCGCAAGCGCCCGCGCGAGCTCGACGACACGGCTCCGAACAGAGCGATCGGGCACCCAGCGCCCCCCCTCGGCTGCCAACCCATCCCCCACTGCCGCCAGCAGCCCCCCGGCGATCGTCAAAGCAGCTCCGTCCCCCTCCAGCAGCCCGATCACCTCGCCTCCGTGGCGGTGGTAGTCGCCAACCAGCTCGCGCCCTCCCGGCAGCGCCGCCAGCACTCCGTCACGAAACGCGCGAAGCGCCGGCAGCCGCCCACGCCCCCGCTCGACGCGCTCCGCCACGCCCAGCGCCGGGCAATCCGACGACGTCGCCGCGATCTCCCACGCGTGAAACACCTTCCCGCTCGGCACTCCCACCGCCTCGATCCGCAACCGATCTCCCTCGACCCGAATTCGGCTGTAGTGAATCCGCGACGCCTGATAGGCCGTGAAATCCGAATACCCACCCCGATAGGTCGGTCGCCCCGCCGTCCCCGTCACCACATGATCGAACCCGAGCGAGCCCCAGCTTCGCTTCCCCTCCGGCCGCAGGATCTTCCTCCCCCACAGCGGCCAGGACCGCTCGAAGTTGTGGTCGTGCCCCGCCAGAACCAGATCCACATCGTAGCGATGCAGCAGAGGCGTGAGCGCTCGCGCGATCTTCGGACTCGATCCGTGTCGCCCCGAAGACCAGAGTGGCTTGTGCAGCACGACTACCTTCCAGCGTTCGCTCTCGAGATCGAAGCCCGCCAGCGCCCCCTCCGCGAAACGATGCTGCACCGATCCGGCGGACAGATCCTCCTCGGTGTCGAGAAAGAGCACGTCGACCGATCCCCAGCGCAGCGTGTAGTAGCGCTCGTTGCCCGGCAGATAGAAGCGTGCACGATAAGTCGAGCAGCCGCGCCCGCGCTCGTACTCGTGGTTCCCCGGAGCCGGCATATAGGGCACGGTCGCGGCCAGCGGCTCGATCATTCGAAACCAGCGGTCCCACGCGCTCTGATCGCCCCCCGCATAGGCCAGGTCGCCCGCATGCAGCAAGATACTGGGTGCGTCATGGGTCGCCATCCGGACCGATTGAGCCGATGCCTCGTGCGTGCCCAGATCGCCCCATGCCACCATCGTAAAGGGCTGGCTCGCCGCCGGTTCAGTCCCAAAGACCCGTTCTTCGACGAGCCCACCGCTGCTGTCGGCCACAACATAATGCACGACCAAGCCGGTCCCGAGCCGATCGAGCACTGCCCCATATCCGTAACGTTTCCGCGCGCCGCGCCCCCAGACGAACTCCTCCGCCGGCGCCCGCCGCCTCTCCTCGCTCCCCTCGATCCAGAACCGAACATGCACGCCCCGAAGCGTCCCAGAGCCCGCCCAGGCCACCGAATAACGCGCGTCACCCAGATACGCCAGATGGATCTGATCGGCATGACGCGCGTCATAGGCAAGAGCGGACGTAGTCCCCAGAACGATCAGCGCCAGCGCTCCGAGCATCATGCAGAAGCGACTGTGACTATGTTGGTCTTTCGAAGGGGAGTCCATTTTTTTTCAATGTATAGCGAGTCGCCGGATTCGTTCGTTTGTGTTCGTGCCCAGCCCGCCCCGGCGGCTCGCCGGGTGAACTCAATGACGACGCGGATCGCACCACGATCGCGTCATGTGCCAGTTACCGGTATCAGCGTACCACGAAGAAGATACGTGATCCGGCGCCCGTGCCAGGAGCAGATGGTGTCGCGCGCCCCGGCCGGGAAGAAACCCAGCCGCTCGGAGCATGACGCGGACCTTCGGGTGCGTGGGCTCGAGCGCCTTCAGGGTGGCGGCCCCCCGCCGCCGAGCCAGACCTATGGCCGCGTGCAGCGCGAATGCCAGCGCAGCGTGGTCGCTCCCGATCGCGAAAAGATCGGCCAGGCCCGCATGCAATCGCCCGTCGTCGCCTCGATACAGATCGATGGCGGCGAACGCCGCAGGGCGTCCCCGTCGCTCCACCGCCACGATCACGCAGGGAGCCACCGGGTCGCCCGCATAGAGCCAGTTGCATAGCGCCACCGATCGCGAGAGCGTGATCGGCCAAGTGCGCGTCGCCTCTTGCAGCCAGTCCTCCCAGCTCTCGTCTATCTTCTCGACGCTCCTCGCGCGCAAGCCCCCGGCCGTCCCGAGCAGCTCGCCGGCCTTGTCCTCGACGGCGCCGAGCGTCCCAAGTCCCCACCGCCCCATCGCGCCCGGATGACGCAAAACGCGCACCCAATGACGCAGGGCGCAAGGGACGAGTAGTTCTCGCCGCCGATCGACCCTCCGCCAAAAGCGGAGCATTCGCTCGGAGGGGAATCCCGACGATAGGTGCAGCTCTTCGCGCGCCTTCCCCATGAGCAATCCTCCCGATCCCCGGTGCCCCGGCAGCAGCGCCGTCGCCCCAATCCAGTTCACCGTCACGTTGCGATCGTGGACCCAGAGCGGAACCGGCACCACGATCATGCAGCCCACGATTCCGTGCCCATTCTCCACCACGAACGATCTCCGCTCGCCGCCAGGCCCCGGATCAGATGGGTTCTCGTCCATCAGCCAGCGCCATCGCCGCCATCGTGACGACGCTTCGAGCGGACCGAAAGTGCGAGCGAAGAGGTCGATCACGTCGTCCGCGTCACCGGCTATGAGATGCCGAATCTCGATGGAGCTTGCTGCGTACTTGCTGGCCGAACGAGCAGGCTCGGGCTGCGCGCCGGTGTCTTCGCCGATCGCGAGGGGGGGCCCTTCGAGACAGCTCGCGAAGGCCTGGGCGCAAATGCCGGAGCGGCGGGTGCGACCAACACGATCCCGGGCGCGCCGCGAGAGCTCGTCCCGCAGGCGGGCGTCGCTGATCAGCTCTTCCAGCGCATGCGCCATCTCTCCGGGGTCCTCCGGCGGAACGAGCACGCCGGTTCTACGGTGGTGGACCAGCTCCGGGATTCCGGAGATGCGGGTTGCGACCACGGGCACCCCCCTGGCCATCGCCTCGGCGATCGCCACCGGGATTCCGTCCTTCTTGCCACTCTTCTCCTCTCGGGCCGGTGCGGCGAACACGGTCGCCTTGTCGAGCTTCTCGCGGACTTGCTCGCTGTCGATGGCTCCGATCAGCTCTACGACGCGCTCGAGGCGGTTCCGGTGAATGCGGCGCTGGAGTCCATCCCCTTCGCTGCCATCGCCGACGATAACGATCCGGTGCGCGATGCCGCGGTAGTGAAGGATCGCCGAGGCATCGATGAGCACGTCGAGAGCCTTGTAGGGCTCGAGCTGGGCAACCGCCAGCACCGTCGGGGGCGAGGCTCGTCCCGCTTGGTCTCGTGGCTCGAACCAGGCCGCCGACAGACCGCAGGGCACGACGACGATCGGGCGCGCGGCCCGGGCTGGAGAGAGGGCGATCAGCCGGCGCCGGTTGTGCTCGCTGATCGTGCGTACGAAGACCGCGTCGCGGATCTTGGCGTCGAGCCCGCGGCTTCCCTTGAAGATGTCGTGTGCGTGCGCGGAGGCGGAGAAGGGCACGCCCGCGAGATCGGCCGCGATCCGGGCAGCCGTCGCGGTCGGACCGAGATAGGCCGCATGAATGTGGCGAGCGCCGGTCTCGGCGAGCCGATCGGCGAGGGCGGGCGCCAAGAACCCAGCGGCCCAGTGACGAGCGAGTGCGCGCCCCCACCGCGGGCGCGCGCTCCAGGCCCAAGCCGTGTTGGCGAGCATCGCGCGGGGGGCGCGGCGCGCCCAAGCGATGAAGGCGGCCATTGCCGTCGTCGCCTTCGGCACGCGAGTGCGGGGGCGCAGCCGTGACGCGGCCGGCTGCCAGAGCGGCACCGACTGCGAGCGGAGCGCCCAAATCTCCACCTCGACGCCGGCTCGCTCCAGCGCCTCGATCTCTTCATAGAGGAAGGTCTCGGTAACGCTCGGGAAGCGGGCGAGGAGGTAGAGAATCGGGTTCGAGGTGGTCTGGCTGGGCGGTGGCATTGCGTGCGGGCGGTTTCCCCCGCGTTGTCTGGGCGCTAGATTCGACACTGAATCGACGGTCGGAAGTGTACTTCCCGGGAGTGCCGGGCGGCATGCAGTGCTCGGATCGCGGGACGCTTTATGGGTCGGGTCTCGTGCATTCCGCATTGGTCGCGCGCCAGCCACCACGTCGGGTTCGAGATCAAGTCAGCGACCACCTGGCGCAGGGAATCGGCAGCGCCTCTCAAGAGACTTGTCGGGGAGGGAACGATCCAGCGTGCGTTCGGTGTGTCTCTCGGAGCGGAAGAACTGGTCGACGGGCCGGTTCGCGTGCTTCCTTTCGTCTCCCTTGCGCACAGACTGGGTCAAGGAGCCCATTGACGTAGTGGTGCATCGCTTTGCTCCAGCTCCACCGTCAGCACCATCAGATTCGTCAGCTCCGCCCCTGGGGCCTCCGCCCCTATCAGTGCCTGCAAGGGAACCTGCTCGCCGGGTTGGGCATCGGGCGGGACCGGCGCTCGGCGCACCAAGATGCCGTCTTGGGGAATCGGGCCGAGACTGAAGCGTTCGATCGGCCAATCCAGATAGAGATCGCCGTACGGCGTGGACTGGGGCGGCTCTTGAATGCCCGTCCCTTCTCCGAGGGTGATAGGTGAGGCGTGAGACTCGCCGACGATCTTGATCTCGATCGTCTCTCCCGGCATCACTTTGCCGATGGAGTACAGATGGGGGTGGAATTCGTCGGCACCGATGTCGACTCTGCTCTCGGCGATGCGCGGATCGGCCTCGAAATCCTTCGACGGGCGGGCGGATGCGGAATTGTCGCCGGTGTTCTTGCAGGGAGAATCGTGCTTCATGTGGTGGTCTCCGCCGACCGGATCGACGAAGAGAGGATCCGCGTCGAGATTGCCGGTGCCCGGCCACCCACCATCGATGTCGGAGTAGCTCACGGTCACTGTGCTTCCGCCGCTGTTGTCGATCTCCTTGTGGGTCGGCGCTTCGTTCGCCCAGAGAATCGCATTCGCGATCTCGAAACGGCAGTTGTAGTAGGCGGAGATCCCACCGCCCGATAGACCGGCCTGGTTGTTCGCGATCGTGTTGTTGGTGACGAGCGGATCGCATTCGACATCCAGATGGATCCCGCCGCCATGCCCGGGCGTCGTGTTGCCCGCGATAACGTTGCGCGCGATGGTCGGCGACGACGAGTCCCAGCAACAGATTCCTCCACCGTAGTCATCGGCAAAATTGTCCTCAACAATGTTGTCCGTGATGATGGGTGAACACTGATAACAGTAGATCCCGCCGCCTTTGGAGACCCCCCTGTTTCCGGAAACGACGTTGTTCTTGATGGTCGGCGAAGCCTCGTAGCAGTAGATCCCTCCTCCCCAGACGCCGTGCCCATTTCTGAGCGTAAAACCGTCCACGACTGATGATCTCCCTTCATCGCCGGCGAAGCTCACGCAGGTTCTGAGTCCCTCCCCATCGATGACGGTGGATTCCGGGCCTTCGTCACTTTCCACCACGATCGCCTTGCCCTTGAAGTCGACGCCTTCCAGATAGGTCCCCGGCAGCACTACTACCGTATCTCCGTCCACCGCGGAATCGATCCCCGCCTGGATCGTCGCTTGGTCGGAGGGCACGTATATGACACTGCCGAATGAAGCCCCGGCAACCGTCAACAGGAGACAATAAACAACGGCTGCATCTTTCACGGCTCTGCCTTTGGATGCGTTGGGCTCAGTGGGCGGGTAGACGATCTCGACCGATGATAACCCTCTTCAAAACTACAGCCGAAAACCCAGCGTAGCGGCGACCTCCTCGCCGCGATAGATGACGATCATCGATGCACCGTCGCGGACCTTCCGCGGGAGTTCGCTGAAGCGAGCCTTGGCCTCGTAGGTCGAGTAGGCCAGCGATTGGGAGCTCATCTGGCGAACCTGTACGCACTAGTCAGACTGGTCAACTTTGGCCGGGCGAGGGGAGCGCGATCCGCTCGCGATCCGCTAGAGTCTCCCCGTGCTCAACGCCCGCAACATCTTCGGGGATACCGCCGTCCTAGCTGCGTCGGCGGCGGCCACGACGGCGATTCGGGGGATCGTCGCCCTGGCACTGGTGCGCTATCTCGGTCCTTCCGACTACGGTGCCCTTGCCGCAGCGCTCGCGCTGGCGACTCTGGCCTGTTATGTGGTCGATCTCGGCACGGGATACAACGTGGTCCGGGCGATCTCCCGCACGCCGAAAGAAGCGCCGGCGCATCTGGGCAATGCCTTGTTGGCCACCGCGATCGCGCTCGTCGCCTTGACGGCGCTGCTGAACGGCGTTGTTTGGAGCTTCGAGTACCCCGCCGGCGCGCGCATGCTCATGCCTCTGCTCGGAGTCGGTGTGCTCTTGCAATCCGCGCGCTCTCCCTTTCACGGCGCATTGCGCGCCCTCGGCCGGGTCGGTCGGTCGGCGGTATCCGAGAGCTCGGGAGCCTTGATCCTCGCAGCGATGTGCGCGGCCGGCGTGCTCCTCGGTCGACCGCTGGGCTATTTCGGCGTCATGCACCTCGTGACCGGGTTGGGCGGGATCGCGGTCGCCGCCGTTCTGGCCATGCAGCTCGTGCGGCCCCGTCCCCGTCCCTCGGCCCTTCCCGCCTTCGTGAAAGCGGGCCTGCCCTTCGCGGCCTCCAGCGCTTTCTTCGTGATCTACGGGCAGATCGATACGGTCATGCTCGCCAACATGCGTGGAGCCGCGGAGGTCGGAATCTACTCGGCCGCGTACAAGCTCGTCGCCCTGATGAACCTCGTCCCGGCCGCCCTCTCGGCAGCCATTCTCCCCCGCGCCTTCTCCCTCGGACCGACCGCCACCGACCGCCTACGCACGCTTTTCGGGACCAACGCGCGCTACCTCGCCGCCATCGCCCTCCCCGTGGCGGCGACGATCGGCATCTTCGCCAAGCCGATCCGCGAGATCCTCATGGGTGAGGCCTATGCCGGCACCGAGCTACTGCTCCAGATCCTGGCCATTCAGGTCGTTCTGCGCTTCCTTTCGTACGCGCCCGCAGACGCACTTTATGCTCTCGGCCGCGAGCGCAGCCGGGTTGCCATCCAAGGCTCGGCGGCAGCGATCAACATTGCGCTCAATCTGTTGCTCATTCCCCGGATCGGTGCGGCGGGTGCGGCGGTCGCGACCGTTGCCACCGAAATGTTGGTGTTGGGTCTTATGACACGACAAGCATCGCTCTCTTTGGATGGACTCGGAGTAGCCCGCTCCGCTCTGCGCCCGATCGCCGCGGCGGCCATCCCGGTTGCCTGGCTCGTTTCGAACCCGCCAACACACGTCTGGGGGATCGCAGCGGCACTGCTGGGATCGGGAGCGTGCTACTGTGTAGGGCTCTTCGCGCTCGGTTTCTTCACCGAATCAGAACGTCGCCGCATACGAGAAGCAACGATCGCGAAATTGCGTGGCTAGCTCAGCTTGTCGAGTAGTCGCGTGTAAATCCCATCAAACCCCCCATTCGACATGATGAGCACACTGTCGCCAGGCTCCGCGATCCTGACGATAAGAGACAGAATCTGCTCGGTGGAATCGGGCGCGTGCGCTTCTCTTCCCTTCTCCTCGATCATCGATACGACACGATCGGGATTCATGAGGACGTCTTGCGACAGCTTTTCGGGACGATAGACAGGTGCCACGACCGCGACTTCGGCACGACCCAAGGCGCCGGCAAGTTCACCTTCGAAGACCCGTCTGCGCAGCGTCCAAGATCTGGGCTCCAGAACCGCGATCACCTTGCCTTCGGTCACCTCCGTGATCGCCTCGATGGCACCAGCGATCGCTGTGGGGTGGTGGGCGAAGTCATCGTAGACGTGCACCCCACGCCTCTCGCCGCGCAGCTCGAGCCGCCTGCGCACACCGCGGAAGGCCGCGAGCGCCGTGCGGGTATCGTCTTCCCCGAGACCGAGCCCCTCGGTCAGCGCCAGAGCCGCCAGCGCGTTGCGCACGTTGAACACCCCCGGCATCTCGAGCCGCCAACGGCCGCGGTCGGTCCCCCGGATTCGGAGCTCGAACTCGATGCCGCCATCGTTGGAAGCGCTTTCGGGCGCCCAGAAGTCGGGCTCCGGCGCACCCCCCTTTCGCGGTCCCACACCGAATGTGAGGCGCTCGGCGTGGGAGCGTTCCGTGACGCGCATGGCGCCTGCGTCATCGGCGCAGCCGATCACCCGTCCCGTGCGGGGAACGATGTTGACGAGGCGGCGGAACTGCAGCTCGATCGCGTCGAGAT
>CAZFNT010000071.1:0-1173 GCA_964520315.1 uncultured Gemmatimonadota bacterium | reverse complement strand
AGATCGGCGTAGATGTCGGCGTGGTCGAACTCCACTCCGCCCACTACGAGGCGGTGGGGCCGGTAGTGGAAGAACTTGGCGGCTTTGTCGAAATAGGCGGTGTCGTATTCGTCCCCCTCGATGACGAAGGGCCGGCCCGGACGACCGACATGGTGGTTGGCGGGGAGGTCGAGCGGCACGCCTCCGACCAGCCATCCCGCGCCCTTGCCGGCGGCGTGGAGCAGCGAGGCCGCGATCGCGGTGGTTGTGGTCTTGCCGTGTGTGCCGCTGACGACCAGACGGGTTCGGTCTTGGAGCAGGATGCGAGAGAGCAGAGCGGGCATCGAGGTATAGGGCAGGTCGCGGTCGAGCGTCGCCTCGAGCTCCGGGTTTCCGCGCGGGATAGCGTTCCCCACTACCACGACGTCGGGGGCGGGCGCGAGATTCGCGGGATCGTACCCCTCGAAAACGGTCACGCCGAGATCGGCCAGCACGTCGCTCATCGGCGGGTAGATCGGTCCGTCGCTCCCCTGGACCTCGTGCCCGAGCTGCTCGAGCAGCCCCGCGAGAGAGGCCATCGCCGTGCCGCCGATTCCGAGAAGGTGGAAGCGGGTCGGCGCGTCGAATCCGGTGTGGCTCATCGAGGGGGCTCCACGACCGGCTCCGCGAGCACGAGCCGGCCGCCGGTGAGCCTGGCCCGGAATCCGAGGGGGAGCGGTGCGTGGGGGGCGCTTTCGACGTGGCCGGCGGGTAGCCCCGCGAGGATCGGTACGCCGAGATCGCCCAGGCAATCCTCAAGCAGATCGTCGAGCGAGTAGCTCCCGTCGTGCGGCTGGGCGCAGCCGGGCATCTCGCCGAAGATCAGGGCCTTCACGTCGTCGAGGCAGCCCGATCGTCGGAGCTGCAGGAGCATGCGATCGATTCGGTAGGGGCGCTCGCCGGCATCTTCGATGACGCAGAGGGCGCCGGCGGTGCGCAGAGGGTTCGGAGTGCCCGCTGCGGCGGCGAGAATCGAGAGGCAGCCCCCCTCGAGAACGCCTTCGATCGGTGCGGAAGACGGGTTGGCGATGACGCGCAGGGGCTGGTCAGCGATCGGTGAGCCCGCGCCTCGCTTGCCGCTGAGCAGCGCGAGCGCGAGATCGAGGCCGGCGCGCTGCAGGGGTGATTCGGAAGCCACCATCGCGCCGTGGATGA
>CAZFNT010000070.1:11969-12270 GCA_964520315.1 uncultured Gemmatimonadota bacterium | reverse complement strand
GGGCTGCCCTGGAACCCGAAGAAGTCATGGCACGGCAGCCTTGCCTACTGGGTCTGCGGCTCGATCGCCGCCCTCTTTCTTCTGGGCTGGGTCGGCAAGCGACCCGATGTGGCGATCGCCGGCGGGCCTTGGGTCGCGTGGACGCTTTGCATCATTGTCGCCGGGCTCTGCGCCTTTCTGGAATCGCTCCCCGTCCGTCGTCTCAACGACAATTTCTGGGTGCCTCTCGTGGGCGCCGTCGCGCTCTACACCGGCCTGCTCCTTCGCGCCTCTCATATGGGCGCCAACCTGCCTGAGCCGC
>CAZFNT010000070.1:6628-11948 GCA_964520315.1 uncultured Gemmatimonadota bacterium | reverse complement strand
ATCGTCTCGTGGGCGTGGACTCGCGGGCTCTGGGGACTGGCGGGTTGGCTCGCCGCCCTGGCCGCCGGTGTCGCGACCCTTCTACTGCTCGGCCCCGGCGGGCATCTGTCGCTCATTGTGCTCGCGGTGATCGCCTGGCGCGCTACCGAGTACAATCACCGCCGCCGACTGGCCCTCGAGCTGGTGACCACCGAGCTCCCCCCGCGCTGGAGCGGGCGTTTTATCGTCGCCGCGACATCGGGCTTTCTCATTTTGGGTTTTCTCGCGTTCTCGACGGGAGTGGCCGGAGCGAAGCCCGCCACCGCTTCGCTCCATGTCCTCTTCGCGACCGCGGCCCTGGGCGCCCTGGCCGGTGTGGCCGCGGCGATCCTCGCACGCGAGCTCGGACCGATCTTCGGGCGTGCCCCCGTGCTGGCCACCACGCTCAAACGGGTCGCCGCGGGAACCGGGGGAGCGATCTCGCTCGAGGGAACGCTCATCGGGGCGGCGGGCGCGCTGGCGGTGGGGCTCGCGGGGGCGATCGGCGGGCTCGCGCCGATCTGGGTGGCTCTGCCGGTTTGCATCGCCGGCACATTCGGCAGCCACGTAGAGAGCTTCCTGGTCGCCTCGGTCAGCAACGAGCGCCGCCCGGGGGAGCTCGCGCTCCTCGCTCTCAACACCACGGTCGCCGGGCTGGCGGTCATTCTGCTCTTCATGCTGGTCTTCTGATGTCGACCGACGCCGGCAGATCCAGCAACAACCCCTACTGGGACCTGGTCCGCCCCTACACCCTTCTTCCGCCCTTGCTCGGTATGCTCTCGGGAGCGCTTTGCGCCATCGGCGCGGTGACCATCCGCACCGGAGTCCCCCTCGGCGACGCTGGCGACGTCGGCCGGCGCGCTCTCGCCATCGGCCTGGGCGCGGTCATGGCCGCCACGCTGAACGCGGGTTCGAACGCCATCAACCAGCTCACCGATCAGGTGAACGATCGAAGGAACAAGCCGGCCCGCCCGCTGCCCTCCGGTCGACTGACTCCGGCCGCCGTGCTCGTCACGGGAGTGCTCTTCTATGTCGCCGCCTTGCTCGCCGCCTGGGCGGTCGGCGTCCCCGTCGGCGGAGGGGTTCACGAGTGCTTTTGGATCGCGTTGGCCGGCGCCGCGGGAAGCCTTATCTACTCCGTCCCTCCGGTGCGCACCAAACGGTGGGCCTGGGCGGCGCAGCTCACGATCGCCGTGCCGAGGGGCATGCTGCTCCGGGTTTGCGGCTGGTCATGCGTCGCTTCCACTTTCGGCGATCCCGAGCCCTGGTACGCCGGCGCCATCTTCTTCCTCTTCCTGCTCGGCGCCGCCGCCACCAAAGATTTCGCCGACATCGAGGGGGACAGAGCCGCCGGCTGCAACACTTGGCCGGTGGTCCACGGTCCGGCGGGTGCCGCACGCCTAGTCGCGCCTTTCCTGCTCTTTCCCTGGCTTCTTCTGCCCTTGGGTGTTGTGCTCCCCCACCCCGCCGGCGGCCCCATGCTCGCCGGCAACCCGGTCGCCTTGACAGTCTTGGGCATCGCTCTCTCCCTGTACGGTGCCTACATCGCCCGGCTCATGCTCATCAGACCCGACGAGCTCGCCCGATCGGAGAACCACCCCTCGTGGGTTCACATGTACGCTCTGATGATGGTCGCTCAGATCGGATTGATGGTGGCCTATCTGATCTGAGAGAAGAGAGGAGATCGACAATGACGAAACGAGTGGTCATAACGGGTCTCGGACCGGTCACGCCGATCGGCGTCGGCAGAGACGATCTGGCCCGAGCTCTCATGCATGGGAGATGTGGTGTGGGCCCGTTCGACGACACGATCGATCACCACCTCGTGCTCACCCATTTTGGCGCCCAGATAGGGGATTGGGACCCGGGACGGTGGCTCGACACACGCCAGCAGCGACGCCTGGCACGCAATGCGCAGTTCGCCGTCGTCGCCGCCACCCTTGCTCTCGAAGATGCCGGCATCGACCTGCATTCCGATCTGGAGCTCGCCCGTCGTTGTGGCACAATTCTTGGAACCTGCGCCGAGCTCGAGTGGATCTATCGAGAGGTGCTGAAACTCTACAACGACCCCAGAGGCTATAAAAGTGTTGCTCCATTGGCCGTCACATGTTCCTTCCCCGATGCGCCGGCAGGCCAAGCCGCGATCGTGACCGGCGCGCGAGGCGCCAACATGGCCGTCTCGACCGCCTGCTCCTCGAGCAACAATGCGATGGGGTATGCCTTGAGCATGATCCGCCTCGGCATGCTCGACCTCTGTCTCACCGGCGGCAGCGAGGCGCCGCTCCAGGCATCGACCCTGGCCGGGTTCAACAAGGTGCGCGCGCTATCCACCAACAACGACGAGCCGCACACCGCATGCCGCCCATTCGACGCGACCAGAGACGGTTTTGTGATGGGTGAAGGCGCGGGCATCGTTCTATTCGAGGAGCTGGAGCACGCCCGCCGGCGTGGAGCCCGAATCTATGCCGAGGTGTGCGGCTTCGGTCAGTCTTGCGATGCGCAACACATGACGAAGCTCGATCCCGAAGGCGTGGAGCCGGCGCGCGCCCTTCAGATGGCTCTCGACGACGCGGGCCTGAACCCGGAAGATGTCGACTACATAAACGCTCACGGCACATCGACGCCGATCAACGACGCCAGCGAGACCCGCATCATCAAGCGGGTGTTCGGCGATAGAGCCTACGATATTCCTGTCTCGTCATCGAAATCGCAGCTCGGGCACCTGATCGGTGCGTCGGGTGGGGCGGAGCTGATCTCGACGCTATTGGCCATGGAAGAAGGGTTCATTCCACAGACCATCAATCTGCGCCATTCCGATCCCGAATGCGATCTTGACTACGTGTCGGATGGGGCGAGAGAAGGACGGATCGACGTGGCGGTACTGAACTCCTTCGGTTTCGGCGGCAAGAACGCGATTCTGGCGATTCGGAGAATCTGAGAATGAAGCGATGCGGAGGTTTTGCGCTGGCGGCACAGATAGCCTTGTTGGCCGGTTGCGGCATCGAATCCCCGGAGCTCCCCACGTGGCAGGCGTCGTATGTCGTGCCGATCCTCTCGGAAAGTTGGGACGCAGCCGAGCTTTTCGCGGAGCTCGATACAGCCTTTGTTCAAAGCGAGGGGGATTCTAGCTCGCTGGGGATCGACCTTCGCCTCGATCTCGACCCGGCTCCGCTGGCCGATGCGCTAACGATCGGCGAGCTCGAAGACACGATCCGAGGAGGGCTCGACGAGATCGAGATCGACGTCTCGTTCGGTGATAGTGCGTCGATCTACCCCTTTTGGGAGCTCTACTCCCAGTTGGATCCGGGGGACGATCCGTACTTCGGCATCGTTCCTTCATTCGATTTCGACCATTCCGCGACCATTGAAGGACCGCTCGGCTACGACTGGATCGACCTGAAATCCGGATCGGTTTTCATCGAGATCACCAATGGGCTGCCTGTTCCGGTACTCGATCCCGCTGGCTCGCCTCAGCCGCGTCTGCTTCTGGAGACGACGATCGGGGAGCCGATCGCGGAGCAGATCATCGACGAGGTTCTGGCGCCCTCGGAGATCCGATCGGTTGAAATCGATGTGGCGGGCGAGCGGCTCGAAGCCCAGATGCGGGGTCGCCTCGTCGGAACCTCGGCGGGCAGCGATTCCATCGTCGAGATCGATCCGAACGCCTTCGTGTCGGTGCGAATCGCTGAAGGCGAGGCTCTTCATCCAGAGGCCTTCAAAGGGGGCCCCGGTGCTTCGGAAGGCACCATCGAGTCCAGCTACACCGTCGAATCCGATTTCGAGATCGAGAGCGCGCGAATCGAATCGGGTCGGCTCGATCTGACCTTGGTGAACCGCTTCCCGCTCGGATTCGACGTCGCATTCGCGATTCCGACTTATCGCCGCGAAGGAGCCGCACTCGTCGCGAGCGCGAACCTCGGAGCGGGCGAGAGCTCTTCGATCGCACTCGACTTGAGCGGTGCCGAGATCGTGCCGGAAAGCGGAGGTGGCGAGCTCGTCGTTCACACCACTCTGGTAACAGAGGATCTCACTGGAAAGACTGTCACTGTAGACCCGGGCGACGAGATCCTCGTCGAGGTCGTGCAATCGGAGATCGATCTCGCGACAATCACCGGCCGGATGACGGCGCCCTTCGAGATCGAGGCCGATACTGTAGATACGGGGTTGGGCGACGCCAGCCTGGGCTTTCGTTTCGCCGAGCCCTCCGGCACGCTGACGATCGATCGTCTGCCCACCGATCTGCGGAATCTCGATCTGGCTATCGTGGCGCCGGGAGGCTACCCGGTTTTGCATCTGGCAGGGTCGATCCCAGCGACGGGTGGCGATCTGGAGCTCGATTCGGTGGAGCTCGAGGCTTTTCTGGCCGCGGCGCCCGGCACGGCTATTCGCGAAGGGTCGGTCGAAATCGGATCCGGGATCGTGACCCTGGACAGACGCGATGAGATCGCGGGGCAACTGCGCATCACCGCTCCGATGAAGCTGATCGTCGAGGGGCGATCGGATACTTTGGATGTGGAGCGTGTGGACGATGTGGATGAAGACCTGCGTGAGATTCTGCTCGATCGCGTCGAGTCCGCGAGCATGGTGCTCCGCGTCGCGAACGGCATTCCGATCGGTGTGAGTATCGATGTCGGACTCGATCCCGATTCCAGCGTTTCGATATCGAATCCAGTCGTCACGCTCCCCGCCGGCGGGCCACTCGAAGTCGGCGCTCCGGAAACCGACGCGGAGGGGCTGGCCGAAGGTCCCGTGGTGGTTGTCAGCCGCATCGAGATATCTCAGGATGACCTCGACGCGCTTTTCGGAACCGACAGATTTTTCGCGAGCACTAAAGTTCGACTCCAGAGCAGCGAAGGACGAGAGATCTGGATCCGAGGTACCGACCCGATCGAGATCGCCGCTCATCTCGAAGTCACGGCGACTGTGGGGACGATCCGATGATGAAGTCCACGGTGATGATTCCGCTCGGTGTGTTGGCATCGATGTTCTCAACGGTAGCGACGGCGACAGGTCGGTCGGCCGCCATGGGCGGCGCCGGGTTCACCGACAGTCGAGGCATCGCGACGGTTCTGTGGAACCCCGCTCTACTCGATCGAGAGGACCGGCCGGAGTGGTCGATGGCGCTGGCCGGCGCCGAGTTGAGCCTGGGGAACAGCTCATTCTCACTCTCGGACTACAAACGCTACAACGGTGCGGTGCTCAGTGAGAGCGACAAATCGAGCATTCTTTCGGCCGTCGATGCGGATGGTCTCGATACTCACGCCGCCGGCACAGGCATGTATCCGAGTGTCCAGTACGGTCC
>CAZFNT010000070.1:0-6618 GCA_964520315.1 uncultured Gemmatimonadota bacterium | reverse complement strand
GAGGTACGGAGTCGGCAACGATCTCCAAAGCCGCGATCGAAGCCGCGCTGATCGGCTTCGACCTGCGCGACGAGCTGAACCTGGTCGGGCAAGGGGAGGCGACGCTTTGGACCGAGATGGGCGTGGCGTACGCTCACCGTTTTGGTGAGGTGCTCGTGGGGGGATCGGCGAAGCGGCTTCTCGGTCACTACACGGTCAAGACCTGGATCGATGGCGAAGTGACGCCGATCTCGGCGGACAGTGTCTTGACGTCGGTGGGGACCAACGGTTCCGCCTACGCACGCGATGCCGACGGGGGTGGAGGCTGGGGCATCGATCTGGGGATTGCCAGGCGGTGGGGGAGCACAACCGTATCGGCCTCGGTATCGAATCTCATCGCTCAGATTCGTTGGAGCGGCAATCCTTGGCTGCGAGGCGTGACCCACCGTTCGGATGATCTGGTGGGCGAGGAGTTCCCCGAGGGCGAGGAGATCGATGAAGGCATCGCTACCTTCACCACCGACCTGCCGCCGACATGGCGCATCGGCGTTGCCCACCAGCCGAGCCCGACCTGGGTGACGGCTGCCGGCCTGGTTCGAGATTCCGCCACGGGCAGTGAGATCGGCTTGGGCGCCGAGTGGCGAGGAGTCGAGTGGCTGCCGCTGCGATTCGGCGGGGCGGTCAATTCGGTGGACGGGCTGCGCCTGAGCACCGGGCTCGGCTTGGTTTTTCGAGGTTTCAGCCTGGATCTGAGCATTGCGCAGGGGAGCGGGGTCCTTGGTGGGGCGAAGGGGGTCGGTGTGGGGGTGACGGCGGCTTTCGTGCGGTGAGGTGTTGGACTGAGATCGACCGCCTTCGCGAGCGCCTCGCGGGGCCACCGCGCATGCCTGGCTCCGGTGATGGACGAAGGGGATCGCTCTGTCGCCCCATCCCCCGTCCCTCTTTTCCCGATCGTTCTGATCGACGTGTTGCGCTGCCATCATCGATTTCCCGCCGCCGAGGACCACATTCGACTCCCGCGACCCCGTGAACGGCGTTATAAGAACCACTGGGGGTCTGCGATGAGCTGAAGTCGAACGCTCGTTGAGACGATCAGGAACGAGGGGCCTTTCGCGTGTCGCGCAAAAGCGAGGCGCGGGGGTCCCGAAATGCTGGAAAAGCGAGGGCCAGGCGCCTTCACCGTGCTAGAATTCGCGTTTTGCCCGTATCGAGAAGAGAGAGGCTCTCAGTTCATGAACGACTCCGCCGTCCCCCGCCGATCGACCAGGCTGCGCGTTCTCGGTGACGCCGGGAGTGGAGGTCTGTCGCTGGCGTCTTTTCTTGGTGCGGCGCGGGCTTCGGAGCAGTTCCAGGCCCAGCTCGAGTCGTTGCTGCAACGACTCGGCTTGCATCGTCTCGGCTCGGATTCGAGGAGCATCGCATTCACGGGCGTCGATTCGGGCATCGGCACTACCGCGGTGTCGGTCGGCGTCGGCTGGATCTTGGCGAGTCGCCACCGTAAGCCGAGCGTGATCGTCGGGGCCGATTTGAGGCCGATCGCTGTCTCCGATGGGGGAGAGGGGCAGGTGGGTGTTAGGCAGGTGTTGGACGGCACGGTTCCGCTGAAAGAGGCGATTCAAAGGTCGGAGTTCGCCGAGCTGGACGTTCTGCCGGCCGGTCTGGGCGATTCCGGGTTCGCGGGGGCCGATCTGGAGCAGCTGCTTCGAACGCTCGAGGGGGATTATCGGGCGGTCTTGATCGATACGGCGCCGGTGCTCGACTACCCGGAGACCGCGCTGTTGACGACCGCCGCTCATGGGACCGTCCTCGTGGCGCGTCATTTGGCGACGAGTCGCAGTCGTTTGACGCGCGCCGGGAGCTTGATCCGGGGCAGCGGCGGCAGTCTGCAGGGCGTCGTGATGAACGGAATCGAAGAACCACTTCCCGCCTGGATGGCGGGGCGAATCTAGGGGCGCTGGATGCGAGTCCTTTTTCTCAGCATGATGATTGCGCTCTTCGCTGGGTGCGGGGGGCGATCGGCGCCGGTCTCCACTCCCCATCTGGGCTCCGACGGGACCTCGTCCGATGCTCCGCCGCCCTACCTGATTCTCGGCGGCGATCTGCTCGATGTGCGCTTCTTCCGGGCGCCCGATCTCTCGAGTCAGCATCGCGTGCGCCCGGACGGGCGGATCAGTTTGCCGCATGTGGGCGATGTGCTGGTCGAAGGACTGTCGACTGAGGCTTTGCACGATCTGATCGTCGCCCGATACGCGCCGGTGCTCAAGGATCCGGCGGTGACGGTGGCGGTTCGCGAGTATCAGGCGCCGCAGGTTTATGTCGGCGGGCAGGTGCTGCGTCCCGGGGTCTACGAGTACTCCAAGGGGCTGACGGCGTTGCGTGCGGCGCTGCGTGCCGGCGGGTTCACCGACGAGGCCGCGCGAAGCCGAGTCGTTGTGATTCGCAACACCGGCGATCGCACGCCGCGGTCGTTCGATATCGATCTCCAGAGGGCCGCCGAGGCGGCCGACGGCGCCTTCGATCCTTATCTTCAGCCGCAAGATGTCGTGATCGTTCCGCGTAGCAAGGTCGGCACAGCGGGGCTTTTCGTGGAGCAGCACGTCGATGCGCTTCTGCCCGATCTGGTGGAGAGGGGATTCAGTTATGCCCTCGGCGTTCTCGCCGCCGACGAGGCCAGGAGGTTGCGCGATGAAGACCTCTAGCGAGCAGGGCGCACTGGTGGAGTCGGGCGAGACGAGGCCAGCGCGGCCCGCGCGTCTGACCGATCCTCTGAAGGCGGGAAACCTGCCGCATGTGCTCATATTGGGAGCGGACGCGCGGGCGCGTTCGATAGGGCGCAGGCTCGAGGCGCTAAGGATGAAGGTCGTCGGGCATCTGGGGGCCAAGAGCGAGATCGGCTCCGACGGCGTCGTCGGGGGCTACGATGATCTCGAGCAGATTCTGCGTAGCGAGGTCGTGGATAGCGTCGTCGTCGCGGTTCACCAGGATGGTGCTCGTCAGATCGCCACGCGGGCCTTTCGGATCTGCGCGACGATGGGTATGCCGATGTGCGCCGAGGAGTCGTACGAAGGCTTTCTGAGCCGCGGTGGGCTCGGGGCGGGAGAGCGGATGGTGCCGATCGGCGCCACGCACGTGCCGAATCAGCGGGGCTTGGCGGTGCGGCGATTTGTCGATCGTGTTCTCGCCGGGCTGATGGTCTTGGTGGGGCTGCCGGTCTTCCCGCTGATCGCGCTTCTGATCAAGCTCGACAGCAAGGGCGATTTCCTTTTCAAGCAGGTGCGGGTGCGGAACAACGGCAGGCACTTCCATCTCTTCAAGTTTCGCACGATGGTCCACAACGCCGAGGAGCTCAAGGCGAAGCTGATGGAGCGCAACGAAGTGGACGGCCCGGCTTTCAAGATGGAGCAGGACCCACGGGTCACCCGTGTGGGCTACTGGCTGAGGCGCTTTCGAATGGACGAGCTTCCTCAGCTCATCAACATTCTGAGGGGCGAGATGAGCATCGTCGGGCCTCGACCGCCCTTGCCGGCCGAGGTGCAGCGGTACGAGAGCTGGTACATGCGGCGCCTCTCGGTCACTCCCGGGCTGACCTGCCTGTGGCAGATCGAGCACGGCCCTTTGGGCGTGGGGTTCACCGAGTGGATGAGGCTCGATTCTCGCTACATCGAAGAGTGGAGCCTGTGGAACGACGCCAAGATCTTATTGAGAACCATCCCGATCGTGCTTTTCGGCATTCGCGCGATGTGAGCGATCGATAGGTAAACGACATGGCGACCGACTCCAACAGCATTCCCAGGGACGATATCGACGGGATCGGGCTCGATCCGGGTGACGTTCTGCGACTCTACTATCGACGCAAGCGGCTGATTGCCGGCATCTTCGCCGGCATTCTGGTGGTCGCCGCGGTGCTGAGCTATCTAGTGCCGCCCTCTTATGTTTCGACCGCCGAGCTGCTGATCGCCCGCAACGAGCCCGATGTGTCGGAGGGGGACTACCAGCGGCCGGTCACCGCCCTCGACCGGGGCGAGTTGCTGGCGACCGAAGCCGAGATTCTGACCTCGGAAGGGCTCGTGCTGAGGGCGCTCTCAGACAACGCCAAGCTGAGCGCCGCGCCGACCGAGACCGACTATGTGAAGATCTTTATGAAGTACGCCTTCATGCCCTTGAAGAAGCTCGGGCTGATCTACGAAGGCGACGATCCGCTCGCGGACCGGGTCCGGAGTCTCTCCAAGCGGATCGAGGTCACCGAGCATGTCGATGCCAACACTTTGCTGATCGAATTCGAGCACGACTCGCCCGAGGTGGCGCAGAGGACGTTGCAGGCCCTGATCGAGAGCTATCTGCGCTTCAGGATCGACACACTTCGCCGCCCGCAGCTACAAGCGCATTTCGAGGAGCGGATGGCCGAGACCGACGACCGCATGGCCGAAATCGGTGGGCAGCTTCTCGATCTCGAGCTGGAATCGGGCATGATTAGACCCGATGTCGAGCTCGACCATGCAGTGGCCCACCTGGCGGAGATGCGCAACGATCTGGTGGACCTGCGCGTGGAGCAGGAAGCGCTACGGGGGCGGCTAGAACAGATCAATGCGCTGAAGCTCGGAAAAGAGAAGTCGATCGTGATTCGCCGGGAGTCGGGGCGGAATCCGGCCTGGTCGACTCTCAGCGAGAGTGTGACCAGTATCGAAAAGCGTCTCGAGCTGATGGGGGCGGTCTACCGAGATGACTCGGAGCCGGTGACCGATCTCAAGACCGAGCTGGCGCTGATCCGGGCGCTGATGGAGAAGACTCCGGAGATGATCCCGACGGTGCAGGTGGTGGGTGCGAACGAGCAGCTCGCGAGCCTTTTGTCGGAAGAGGATCGTGCGCTGATCGAGCTGGCGACGATCGAACGGCGCCTGGAGGCTTTGGCCGATGCGATCGAAGGCTCGCGTGAAGATCTGCGTGGCATGAACCGCTGGGCGACCGAGGTAGCACGGACCGACGCTGAAATGATGGCCGTCACGAACACTTACCGGATCTATCTCGGCAAGCGCGAGGCGGCGAAGCTGGCGGAGACAGCCGACAAAGGTGAAATCAACGTCAAGGTGATCAAGCCGGCGTTGCGCCCCGACAAGCCGACGACGCACCGGCTGATTCCGATCGTCGCGGCCGGAATCGCCGGGCTGGCTCTGGCCTTCGCCCTGGTCACCTTCCTCGAGCTGCTCAACGGAACGGTGCGCAATGAGCGCGATGTGGCGCGTGCCCTGGGTGTTCCGGTGCTCGCATCGATCGAAGCGGTGAGCGAAGAGGCGCAGACCGCTTGAGCTCAGCCGGAATCGACCGGAAGATCGGCTCGAAGCTCGTTTCCGACGGTCTGCTGACTTATGCGACAGAGTTCGGAAGCGCGCTGCTGAATCTGGGAACGAGTATTCTCATTGCGAGGATCCTCGGGCCGAGCGGCCGCGGAATCTACGCCATCTTTATTCTTGTGCCGATGACTCTGCAACAGTTCGGTGTGTTCGGGCTGCCGCAAGGGGTCGTGCACTATATGCACAAGGACCTCGACGGCAAGGGGCGCAGAGCCATGAACATGGTTCTGGCGGCGGCGATCGTGGGTATTCCCTATGCGTTGGTGGCCCGCTGGGTCTTCGCGACCGGGGCGCTCGAAGAGCTACGGCACACGACCGATTTGGTCACGACTCTGGTCGTGTGCTGCGTGCCATTGATGCTCTTCAATGCCTATGCGCAGGGCTTCGTGCTCGGTCTGGACGATCTGGTGAAGCGGAATATGCTCCGGATCGTCGAGTTGGCCGTCTATTTTCTGGGTGTGATCATCTTCGTCGTCGTGCTCGACGGGGGGGTCGTGGGTGCGATGAAGGCGTGGGCGGGGGGGGTGGGCGCCACGACACTATTGGCGGCGGTTTATCTTCTTCCCGATGCGGCGCGCGTCGGCTGGCGGCCCGACATCGGCAGGTTGAGACGGGATTTCGCGTTTGGGATCCGGGGGTTTCTCGCCAATGTGGCGTTCTTTTTGCTCTATCGCCTAAATCTGTACTTTGTCTCTTTCTTCCTCGATTCCGATGCGGTCGGCCACTATTCGGTTGCGGCGGCGCTGCTGATGATGATGGCGATTCTGCCTCAGGCGATCGACCAGGCTTTCCTGCCGAAGGTCACCGCGGGCTACGCGGCCGACGGGAAGCAAGAGGCGATGACTCCGTTGATCTCCAGGCTCTCGCTCGTCATCTCGGCGGTATGCGCGGCGGCGATGGCGATCGGTGCGTGGCCCTTGGTCTACGTTCTCTACGGTGTGGAGTATTTGCCGGCCGTCAAGGCGCTGCTGGTGCTTTTGCCCTCGGTGACGGTGCTCTGCGGAATGGCGGTTCTGAACTCCGGGCTTCAGGCGAGGGGGCGACCGATCTGGAACTCGGTGGGTGCCGTTGTGGGTTTTGCTACCAATGGCGTTCTCGGGCTGATGCTGATCCCCGCGTGGGGGATCATGGGTGCCGCGTTGGCCTCGAGCGTCGGCCATCTGGCCTTCGGCGGTGTGCTGGCGTGGGCCTTCTTGCGGATCGACGGCGATCTGAGTGTGAGAGACCTGGTGGTGCCTCGGCGCGACGATCTGCGGCTCTTGTGGGGCGGTCTGCGATCGCTACGGAGGGC
>CAZFNT010000069.1:3517-12308 GCA_964520315.1 uncultured Gemmatimonadota bacterium | reverse complement strand
CGACTGGTTTCAGAGACCGGGAAGCAGGAGCTGCGCCGCCGTCTCTCCACGCACGAAAAGCGGGTGACGCGGTTGTCCCCTCTTTGTCGTTCCGAGGCAATGGACTGATCCGAGTATTCGGAGCGTCGCCAGCACATCGGCGTCGCGCCCGCGGCGCGTTCCGTGCACTCCCCACGCCGCGACGACCATCGCCGCGGAGCGGGCCGCCGCGCGCACGAAACGATCGTTGCGGGGCCCCACCGGATCGTCGGCGGCAAAGAGATCGGCCGGGCGTGTGGCGCGGTAGGCGAAGAGGTTTACTACCTCCAGCGCTCCGAACCCCCACGCCCGCGCAAAGCCGATGCAGCGGCGGATGGTCGGATCGTCCGCCGCCGCGTCAGCCGTGCTCGGGTTCAACATCACAAAGGCGACCCGCCCCCGGGCAGGGTCCCACTCGCGAAAAAGCGTGTAGCGGTAGCGTCGTCGACGATCGAATCGGGCGCCGGCGTTCGTGGTCTATTCCACCGATGTCCTCGACCAGACTCCGTCGCTCTCAGACCAAGCGTAGCGCGCCTTTCCAGCCTCTTTGTGGATCATCGTGTCGGCCACCTTCAGTCCGTCGCCCGAGCGCTCGACCCAGAAATCGAGATCGAAGACCTTGCCCGAGTTGTCCTTGAAATCGGCGCACACGAAATAGACGCCGTCTCCGGTCTTGGCGAGCCGTTCGCGGTGGATCTTGTCCAGCTTCAGGTTCCTCTTCACTCCCGCTTTCTTGTCCATGATGTCGATCGTGCCGCCACTTCCGGCGGTCGCGCGCGTCACATGGTTTTCGAGGAACTTGGCGACCTCTTCGATCGTCGGGACCTTGTGCGCACTCTCGGGGTGCTCCGCCTTGCTCGGATGCTCCGGATGCTCCGCGTGCTCTCCCTTGCTGGGATGTTCCGGGTGCTCCTGTCCAAGCGCCTGAGCACAAGGGAGCGCCATACCAACCACCATGGTCAGCATCACCGATTTCTGAAAAACCCTATGAAAGATCATCACGATTCTCCTGGTGTATGTCGCGATATGAGAAGCGTCTGTTCACTCGGCTCCACTTCTCGCCGTCCACTTCGACATGGGGGTAGATGAAGTAGTTCATCGGCCCGCTCAGCATGCCCTCGAAGACCAGATCCCGACCCGCGCTCAGCAGAATGCGGTCCATGCCGTGGCCCCCGAAGAAGAACTCCTTTTTGTGTGGGTGTTTGCGCGCTTCAGATGCGTCGACGGGCACCCAGCCCCGGTCATCCAGATGAAACTGAGCCCAACAATGGTATCCCGCGATCTCGCCCGATGATCTGTCGGTGGGGATCGGAAAGCCCATCTCGAATCGAGTCGGGATCCCGAGCGCTCGGGCGCAACCGATGAAGAGCGAGTGGAAGTCGGTGCAATTGCCCCGCTTTGTGTCGCAAGCCCAGTAGATGTCGCCATTGCCCCAACCGATGCCCGACTTGTCGTAGCTCATCTCTCGCACTACATAATCGTAGATCGCCCGTGCCCTCGCTTCGCGCTCTTCCTCTCCCGCCGTGATCCGTCGCGCCAGCTCGTCGACGAAACCGTCGATTGGAACCAAGCGATCCGGCGCCAGCCACGATTGAGGATCGTCGACTCTCGCGTTCTTGGGAGCCGCGGATCCACGGCCCGGAGCATGGCGAGTCAACTCGAACTCGAGCGCGATGTTCTGGCTCGGAAGCCCGGACTTCAACTCGAAGCGCATGGCTCGATTCCCGAAGCGCGGCTCGGGCACTTCCACATAGGGCGCGGCGCTGTCGACGCTGATTCGATGCACGGTCTGCTCCCGATCGGTCGGTGGGATCGGCACCCACAAATAGGCCTGCCGGGCGGTCGCCGGCACCTCTTCCACTTCGACCTCATATCGGAAGCTGATCTTCCTGGGGTCCGCCGGGCGAACAGCCTGCGGCGCCGCGGCCGTCGCGTTCTCCGGCATCGAGCGATGGCAACCCGCGTGAGCGTTCGCTCCGAGAACGATCAATGCGGTGAAGGCGCGGGTGTCGGCGAGAAGGCGAATCGAAATGGCCACGAGATCTCTATGGATGACTTCGGGAGTGGACAAGGGCAACCGAGGATATAGGAAGCCGCGCCCGAGCGCGATTCCGCGCATCAGGGTACGCCGAAGTTCGATCCATGGGTATCTCCACCTTGTCGAGCGGGCTATCTCGACCGTCTATTCAGCCCAGAGTACCGCCTCGAGCCGAAATCACGAGAGCAGGAGCGTCTCTATGGGCAGGACCCAGACCCCGCGCCTTGGATCGCGAGCCCATCGCCTTTCTGTCCCCCGACTCCCTGATCCCACGCGATCTCACTCGCCAGTGGATCCAGGGGACCGGCCCCGCCGCCAAGCCGAGCGCCCCCATCGATAGGAGTATCCGCAATGTGGCCTACGCCCTGCTGTCCGGCGCGGACGGTTGGACGTTCGACGGCGAGGACGCCTTGGGCCAGATCGGAACGATGTCGCTCGACAACCAGCGAAACCTCAAGCTCGCCGTCGCCGTCGGAATGAACCGGTGGGCCGAGGGCCTCTATCCACTTCTTCGGGAGCTTTTCGCGCAGAGACGTTCCGTCACGACCTTCGGCCCGTACTCCCCGAGTCAGGCGGTAACGATGAAGCGCATGGGAATCGAAGGGATCTACTTGGGCGGATGGGCTACCTCCGCGAAAGGCTCGATCCACGAAGATCCCGGGCCCGATCTTGCCAGCTATCCCCTGAGCCATGTGCTAAACGAGGCAGCCGTGATCGTGCGTGCTCTTCTTGCCGCCGACAAGAATCAGCGTTTCGCCCGATCACGAATGAGCGACGAACAGCAAGAGGCGACACCGGAGCACGATTTCCGCCCCTTCATCATCGCCGACGCCGAAAAGCAAGGGCGACGAGAAGCTCGCCAACGTGATTTTCACCGACATCAAAGATCGGCGACGGGCTGCCCGCGCACCAGAATGCGCACTCGTTCGCCCTGACGGACCCTCGCCACGTATCGCGAGAGCTCATTCTTCACCTGAGCCAAGTTAGCTATTTACATATAGCTAAGATTGCGTGATCAGGAACGCTAGGCAAGCGCGTCTCTCTCGCCACCGACATTTCGATGGCAAAAAACACGTTCCAGCTATTGCGCCAGTCCGACCTCCCAAACCAGCACCCGCAGCACCGAATCGGAACTGTTTTCCAGTCCGTGCGACCAGCCCCGACGATTGACGATCAGGTCACCCGTAGCAACAGAAAAGCGTTCGCCATTCGTGGTCATCGTTCCGGCGCCTTCCACGACAAAATATATCTCTTCGTTCTCGCCGTGCCGGTGAACACCGATCGAAGTTCCAGCGGGCAGCTCGACGTAGTCAACGAAAGCGATATCGGTCTCGAAATCGCCGGCATCGAATGGGCGCACGAAAGCGATGCGTCCCTGCCCATCGTGTGCGTTCTTCATCACTTTTGCTGTAGACAACACATTTTTTTTGATCATGGAGGCGTTCCTCTGAATCTCGACCCGTCCAAGAGTGCGGCCCCAATGGCGCCGGCGTTCTGCCCGAGCGCGGCCGCGACCACCTCGCAGGCCGATAGGGCCGCTCGGTCCGATGATTGCGAATCGGGATAAGCAGCGCATCACCGAGCGCGACGATCCCACCAGTGAGCACCACTCTTCGCGGCGCCAGCACGCAGACCGCATCGGCTATGCCTCTCGCCAGCGCCTTCGCCATCACATCCAACGAGACCCGAGCGGCGGGTTCACCGGCACTCAACGCTCTAGCGAAGCGCACTCCATCGACCTGTTCGCCCTCCGGCAGTCCAGCCTCGCGCCGGTAGCGGGCGAGAAGGGCGCTCGTCGATGCCACGAGGCCCAGACAGCCACGGCCTCCGCACCAGCAGTGAGGTCCCTCGGGATCGATGCTGATGTGGCCGACCTCGCCCGCGGAGCCGAGATGCCCCCGCAGGAGTTCCCCGCCGACGATCACCGCCCCCCCGATTCCGGTGCCGAGGGTCAACACCAAGAGCGGATCGAAACCGCGCCCAGCGCCGATGCGGGCTTCGCCCCAGGCCGCCGCGTTGGCGTCGTTGTCCAGGATCATCCGCAGGCCGAGGCGCGCCTCGAACTCGTCGACGATCCGCACCGCGCGCCAGGTCGGGAAGATCGGAGAGGAGCGGAAGATGCCGGTTTCCGGCTCGACCTCGCCAGGCGCCCCGATCCCCGCGGATCTCAGCTCGGCCGGGCGAATGCCGTGCTCGTCGAGCAGCTCGCGCGCAAGCTCCGCGACCCGATCGAGAAGCGAGCCCGGATCGGAATGGTCCCCCGTCGGTGCGTTGCGCGTGTCGAGCAAGCGATTGTCGCTCCCCGACAGGAGCACGAGATTGGTGTTGGTGCCGCCCAGATCGATGCCCAGTCGGGTCTCGGTGGGGCGACTCATCTCTTGCTCCGAGCGGCTCGCCACTCGATCGTTCGGCTCAGCCCTTCCGCGAGCGATGTCTGCGGCCTCCAGCCGAACGCGCGCCGGGCCAGGCCGGGATTTCCGACGTGCCTGTCGATCTCGCGACCGCTCGATCGCGCTCGCGTCTGATCGTGCTCGAGTCGCAATTCGCGGCCGATCAGACCCGCCACGATCTCGGCCACTGCGCCGATCGAGACACCTATGAGCGAGTAAACCGAGGGCTCCGCTGGGATCGCGTGATCGGCAATCTCGACGCCTTGATCGAAGCGAAATCGCGCGGCGAGATGGACCGGCTTGCAGTGAAGATCGTGGCGGTGGATGTGGAGCGTGTTCCACCCTCGGTAGCGAATCTGGCAGAGCGCTGGCCCCCGGATGCCGCGCACGTCTACATCAAGCCGGTGACGAATCGAGCCGGCAGCGTCGTGGCGAAGAGGCAGGACAGCGTCCGCAAGATCGGTGGGAGCTCGCAGCGGCCCCGCCCCTGCCAACGGCTTTTCGTGAAGGCCTACATCGTGTGGAACGGCGATGTCATCCTCTGCAACTGCGATTGGCGGCGCGAAGTCGTACTCGGAAATCTGAGAGAGAGCTCGCTCGCCGAGATTTGGAGCAACCCTCGCTACGAAGATCTGCGCCAGCGACACTTGGAAGGCGAGCAGGTGCCCGGATCGATCTGCGAGCGTTGCGATTACCCTCTACTCGCCGCCGAAGATGACTGATATTGCAGTCCTCGGTGGATCGAGTGTCTCCACCCTTGCTCTGATCGAAGCCCTTGGGCGCGTGGCGCTGGGCGGGCGGTTGCCGCCGATCGTTCTGTGGCTCCACGGGCGGCGACGCGCGCGACTCGAAGCGGTCGCGCGCTACGGCCGCAACCAGCTCCAGGAGCTCGGTGTCTCTGACCGCATCAGCGTCAGCGCCAGCACCGAAGTGGATCGTGTGCTCAACGGAGCCGATCTGGTGCTTTGCCAGGTTCGTCCCGGCGGGTTCGAAGGGCGCGCCCGTGACGAACGATTGGCCCTCGATCACGGCATTCCAGGGGACGAAGGGTTGGGACCTGGTGGTCTTGGTTGTTACTTGCACGGACTGCCCGCAATGGATGTGTTGCACGCCGCCGTCGCACGCCACGCCCCCCACGCCCGTCTGCTCCATATGACCAGCCCGCTCGGCCTCAATGTCGCCAGGGCTCGCACAGTCTTCGGACTCGATTGCGTGGGCATCTGCGAGCTGCCGACCGCGACCATCGAGTGCATCCGCGCCTGCGTAGAGCCGGCCCTGGGAGTGCGCGATCTGCGCGTCCTCCACGCCGGAACCAACCATCAGGGTTGGTTGCACCACTTCACCGATCCCGAGGGTCGAGACCGAACACCCGAAGTGCTCGAAGCGATCGAAGATCCCGAGCTAGTTCGGGTCGATCCCGATCTGATTCGTCGCGAGGGTGCCGTCCCCCTCCCCTATATGCGCCTCTACTACCACCCGGAGCGAGAGCTCCAGACCCAGCGCAGCGCCGCCCACACGCGCGGCGAAGAGCTGCGCCGATGGGCCGACGATCTCCAGGCCGCCTATCTCTCCAGCGGCCCCGTGGGGGCCGACAGGGTGAAGGCTCTGCTCGCGAGGCGCCGACTCCACTGGTATCGCCAAGGCACGGTTCCGGCCATCGTGGCCTTCTTGGGGCGTGACTGCACTGCGATCCCCTTGAATCTACCTGGGCGGGGAGCGTTGCCGGGCGTGCCGCCCGAAGCGATCGTGGAGCTTCCATGCCGGGCCTCGCGTCGAGGAGCCGAGCCCCGCCCTGTGCCGCCCCTTCCTAGCCGACCGGCCGAGCTGAATCGCCAAATCATCACCTTCGAGGCCGCCGTCCTCGACCTGCCCGATGCTCCCGACCAAGAAGCGATCGCCGCCTGCCTCGCGTTGCACCCTATGGTGACCAAGCGGTCCACCGCGCGAGCCATTGCCGGCGATCTGGCTCGTTCTCTTCCAGATGGATCTTCGTGCGCGTCCTCTTCCTGACGAGTCGCGCAACACCCGTGGGCGGCGCCGAGAAGGATCTCGAGATCCACCGGCGCGCACTCGAGGCCCACGGACACGAGGGCCACGTGGTCACCTGCGCCCCAGCCGAATCGGCGATCGTTCGATGGGGGTTCGAACGCCGCTGAGTGTCAGTACCCAATATCCGAAGCCACCCCGATCTTCACAACCGGCTCCCCGTCGCTCCAGCTCCCCATCTCACGCACCTCCGGCCCGGCACCCAGCACGTATTCCCCGTCGATGCCGTAGAACGCCATGTTGAACGCCGCCACCGTCGGCTTCCAGTAGCCGAACCAGTCGATGGCGTCGATGAGCGGACCGTTGACGCCGAGGTGGTCGGAGACCAGGTCGGGATCGCCGTAGTCGTCACTGCGCACGAGCAGTCCGTTCCGGCGGTCTCGGGCGATCTGTGGCGTGTTCAGCCAGGCGCGACGCACAACGCCCAGCGCGTTCTCGTCATCGCTGGAGCTCTCGGCGATCACGATCACCAGATGAGCGCCAGCGTCGATCCGATCGAGCTCGTCCAGCGGCATGAAGGGGTAGGCCGGCGTGACCGCTCCCGCGCCGTCGTGGAGCACGATCGCCCGCGCGACCGGCAGCCCCTCGCTCACGACGCGATTCGCGACGCGCAGGCTCAGAATCCCGCCCAAGGAGTGGCCCGCCACCGCGAAATGCTCCGGCTCCGGCGCGACATGCCCCGGCTCCTCCAGGCGATCGAGGGCGTCGCGCAGAGAGTTGATCGCGTTCCGCTCGTAGTCCCAGGGGTTCCAGAACCAGCCGTAGCGGGGGTAGACGACGGTGAAGCCCGTACGAGCCATGTGGTTCAGCATCGCCTCGTAGGGAGAGGGATCGAGGGCGCCGTAGCCGTGGAGATAGAGCACCACCGGCGCCGAGGCGGGCGCGGGATCCGCCGGTTCGTACAGCCAGTAGCGTCCATCTCCGCCCCCGTGCGCACTCACCTGCACCGCCCCGTGCACGTAATCGCTCCCGGCGGGTCCATCGTTCGGCTGAGTCGGTGGCGAGGGGCTCGTGCAGAGGGCGAGGGTCAGCGACAACGTGGGAAACATGCTTCCATAGTAGCCCCGACAAACAAGGGGCTGTTCTCGCGATCGGAATCGAACCATGTTAGAAGAAGGGCGTGGTGGGACTTTTCCGTGATTCAAATCGACATGCGCCGCCGCTGGCGGCAATCGAAAGAGGAGAACACTATGCTCCGCATCATCCCTCGGCGCCTTCTCGCCCTGGGGCTGACCGCTCCCCTCTTCGCGCTCGCGGGCAACGCTGGCGCAACCACAATCGTCAAGCGCACGCTCGACGAAATGGTCCGCGAGGTTGACCGGATCGTGGTTGGAGAGATCGTCTCGGTCGAGCAAGACTGGGACAACGAAGAGATGATCTCGACGATCGCTACCCTCCGCGTCGACCGCCAGATCTTCGGTGACGCGGCTTCCGCCACAATCGAGCTGCGCTCTCCCGGCGGCACGATCGGCGACTACACCACCGCCGTTCCCGGCGCACCCGAAATCGACCAGATCGGGCGCCAGATGGTCGTGTTCCTGTGGAACGATCGCCCGGAGTACATGAGCAACGTCGCCTACTTGGGACTCGGCCAGTACCTCGTGAGCGATGGCGGCCTCGTCGAGCGAACCGGACAGCCCGTGAACGAGTTCGTTCGCCACATCGAAAACCGCGTAGAGCGAGCAGGTCGCTGACCAGGAGGATGACGATATGAAGAAAATTGCACTTGCCGCCGCCTGCCTCGCCTTCACCGGGTCGGCCTTCGCCTGGGGCTCCTGGGGACAGGTCTACACGGATGCTCAGATTCCGGTCCCGATCTGGGGCGACCAGACGACCGATCTCGAGGACTGCTCCGGAACCAGTGAGTACCTGGGAACCGCCAAGCGCGCCTACATCACCTGGAACGCGGTCACAAACACCAAGTTCTCTTGGAGGATCGGCGGTTGGGGCGGACCCTACGGCGGAGCCGGAGACGGCTTCAATACCATCCGCTTCAAGGAGATCAACGACGTCGGCGTGCTCGGCCTGACCACTCTCAACAGCTACCAGGGCGATCGCGACTGCGATGTCAAAATGGATGTGAACCAGAACTGGGAATGCGGCCCTGGCAATCCCTGGTGGAACGAGTTCGATTTGGAGAGCGTGATTCTCCACGAAGTCGGGCATCAGCTCGGGCTCGACCACTCATCGAACAACGGCGCGGTGATGTGGTGGTCGATCGGAATGAGCGCCAACAAGCGAGTCTTGCATTCCGACGACATCAACGGGATCAGGAGCCGCTACCCGAACTGAGTCTTCT
>CAZFNT010000069.1:1672-3507 GCA_964520315.1 uncultured Gemmatimonadota bacterium | reverse complement strand
GCTCTCGCGCGCATGCGATAGTCTGTCGTCTTTGAGGACCTCCACCGAATGCGCGCACTTCTCGTAAACCCGTCTCAATTTCGCGCGTACGGCGTGCGCATGCCGACCCCGTACCCGCCGCTCGGTCTGCTCTACGTCGCCGCCGTCTTGCGACGCGCCGGGTTCGAGCCGAGCTTCATCGATGCCGATCTGGCCGGCGCCCAGGGGATCCGGCGCGCGCTCGTCGATTTCGATCCCGAGCTCATCGGGCTGACGGCGACGACCCCTGTCTTCAGTGATGCCGAAGCGATCGCGCGGCAGGCCGCCGAGGCCGCCCCCAATGCCCTGCGCATCATAGGCGGCCCCCATGCAACCGCCGATCCCGAGGGCGCCCTCCGATCCGGAGTCTTCCACGCCGCCGTTATCGGCGAGGGCGAGGAGACCGTGGCCGAGCTGGCCGGCAGGCTGCGCGCGTCCTCCCGCGAAATCGATCTCGAGGGAATCCGAGGGCTATGGTTCCGCCGGCCGCAAGAGGGCGGCATCGTGCGTAACCCGCGCCGCCCCCTGATCGCCGATCTCGACACCCTGCCCCGCCCCGCCCGCGATCTCCTGCCGAGCCTCGCCGCCTACTCTCCCCCCGACGCCCAACGCTCCCCCGTAGCCACCATAATGGCGAGTCGCGGGTGTGCCGGCAAATGCACATTCTGCTGCTCCCCAGCCGCATTCGGCGGACTCGTCCGTTACCGCTCCGTCGGCGATGTCGTGGCAGAGATCGGCGAGGCGATCGAGCGCCACGGAGCTCGCGAGATCCACTTCGCCGACGACTCGCTCACCGAGGATCGCCAGTGGACCCTCGACCTCTGCGAGGCGCTCCTCAGCGCACACTTCCCCGTCGACTACATGTTCATGAACGGCCTTCGCGTTGATCGCGCCGACCGCGAGCTACTCGAATCGCTGCGCTCGATAGGCATGCAGAACGTCGGCTTCGGAATTGAATCCGGCTCCCCCCTGATCCTCTCCCGTCTGCGCAAGGAGATCGATCTCGACCAGGCATTCGACACGATCCAGCTCGCCAAGGCCCTCGGATTCGCCACCTGGTGCTATTTCCTTTTCGGCTCCCCCGGCGAGACCGACGACACCGCCCTCGAGACGATCGACTTCGCCAAGCGCGCCAACCCCGACTTCGCCAAGTTCTTCGTATTCAAGCCTTTCCCCGGAACCAGCGCCTACAAAGAGCTCGCCGCCTCCGGCCACCTCGTGCGCTACGATCCCGACCGCACCGGCATCTACACCGCCCCCGTGCACCGCGTCGAAGAGATGGAGCCGGAGCGCATGATGTACTGGCTCCGCCGAGCCAATCGCGAGTTCTACCTGCGCCCGCGCAAGGTCGCCGACCACCTCCGCCGCATCCGCTCGGTAACCCAGCTCCGTCTCAACCTGCGCTCGCTCCGCTTCGTAGTCGGAATGATGCTTCGGGCGGCGTAGTGCTCCGGCTCCGCACCTGGGGTACCTGCCTCGTCTTCCTCCTCACCCTGCTCTGGCTCGGCTCGAGGTCGCCCGAAGGCCCCGGCTGGCGAGACGGAGCCGAGATCAACCTCACCGCCGAGACCCTCTCCCTTCTCCATCCCCCCGCCGCCCCCCTGCACACACTCCTCGGCCGCACCGCCGCCGCCACTGCTGCCCCCGAGCGCTCCGACCTTCACATCAACCGCCTCTCTTCCCTGGCTCTCGCCGCCGCCGCCGCAACGCTCTTCTTCCTCGCTCTCGGCCCCTCTCGGCCCCGCGGACCGCTCCCACCGATCCTCGCCCTGGCCGCCCCCGCGTGGGCCCTCGCCGCCCCGGGCACCACCATCTTC
>CAZFNT010000069.1:0-1662 GCA_964520315.1 uncultured Gemmatimonadota bacterium | reverse complement strand
CCTGGCCCTCTGGATCACCGCCGCATCGACCTCGCCCTCACCACGCCCGCGCCTGCTCGCCGCCTACCTCCTCGGACTCGGCCTCGGCGTGCATCCACTCCTCATCTTCCTACTGCCACTCCTCGACTGGCGCCGCGGACTCACCGCCCCCCTCATAGTCCTGGGCGCCAGCACCTTCCTTCTCCTCCCCCTCCGCTCCGCCCTCGATCCCCTCATCGACTGGGGAGACCCCGAGACCTTCACCCGCTTCCTGCGCGTCGTCACCGCAGCCGAGTTCTCCGCCGGCCTGACCGCCCTGCAATACGCCGAACACTCCCCGCTACGCACCCTCTGGACCTCACTCAGCACCGGCAGCGCCGGATCCGGACTGGCCCTCGCCTCCGCCGGCCTGCTCGCAACCGCACTCTCCCGCCGCCCCCGACGAAAGCCCTCGCTCCTGGCCGCCCTGCCCTCGCTCCTACTCGCCTCCGTCTATCTGGGTGGTGGCATCGATGTCGAAGGCTACTTGTTGGTACCGCGTTTCATCCTGGCATGGGGGATGGGGCGACTCGCGCTATCGATCCCTGCTTTGCCGAAGCCGACGCCGACCGCCACTGGGGCGGGAACTATCGCCCTCGTTATCGCCGGCTCCTCGACCCAGCACACCCTGCGCGCCCCCCGAGTCAGCGCCATTACTGAACACGCCGATTCTCTACTCGAAGCGGTCGGCCCCCGAGGGCTACTCCTCACCGACACCACGGTCGACTACTTCGCCGCACTTCACTCCGCCCACCACCAGGGCCGCCCCGTCCCGGCGATCTACACCCCGCTCCTTTCCCGCCCCTGGTACCGGCGAACCCTCCGGCGCCAACGCCCCGACCTGATCCTCCCCGAGCCGCGCGATGGCCCGATCGCCAACGCCAACGCCATCGCCCGAGAGATCGTCCGCGGGAGCTCCCCGCCCATCTTCTACAGCCCCGCGTCTCGCCCCTTGCTCCCCCTCGGCTGGCTGGCCCCCAGCGGCCCGGTCTTCCGCTCATCGCATCTCGGCCCCCCGATCGACGAGGCTCCCCTCTGGACCCCCATCGCCCCACCGAGCGGCCCCTCCAGCATCGACGACCAGTGGGCGCTCCGTCTGGGACTCCTACACGCCAACCGCGCCGCCGTCTTCTCCGCCCGGGGCCGTCCAGCCGCCGCTCTCGCCGCCTGGCGCGAGGCCGCTCGCCGCCGCCCCGATGACCCCGGCACCGCCGAAAACCTCGCGCGCGCGCTCATAGACTCGGGACGCTTCGATCAGGCGGCCCTTCACTTGGACCGCGCGATCGAGCTCTCCCCCCGCCGAGCGGCCCTGCTGGTGCTCCGCTCGCGCGTGGCGCTGATGATGCAAGATGCTCCGGGGGCGGTCGAGTACGGGCGCATAGCGGTCGCCATTGGCGCCGCCGATCCACGGACCCATGCCGCTCTCGGAGCCGCCTGCGCCGCAGCGCAGCAGCTCGAAGAGGCAGCGACACACCTTCGCAAAGCACAGGAGCTCGGCAGCGTCGACCCGGCGGTCGCGGATCTGCTCGACACGGTCGAAGCCACCAGAGGGCGCGACTCGGCCCACGGCCGGCCGCGGGCGCTTCACCAAGGGTCGGCGAAGAAATAACTCCCGTGTTTGCATCCCATCTGCACCGCATCTCC
>CAZFNT010000068.1:10904-12404 GCA_964520315.1 uncultured Gemmatimonadota bacterium | reverse complement strand
AACTCGATCTCGGACTTGGCGAAAGACGAAAACCCGGTTTG
Source organism: uncultured Gemmatimonadota bacterium (assembly GCA_964520315.1). GTDB lineage: Bacteria. Next base: position 12,363 of record CAZFNT010000068.1, on the reverse strand, counting down.
AATGGCCTATCCGCTGAGATCGATCAAGACTGCTGCAAGGGTCGTGGCATCTGTGTTCTGGAATGCCCGCGAGGCTGCATGGAGATGAAGATCCAGTGAAAGAGATGCTCGTTACCGCGAACTACGGTGCGGCGATCGCGGTCGCGATGGCCGGCAGGGCCAATCGAGTCGCGCGTGGATTCGGCGGTGGTGTATATCCGATTACGCCGCAGAGCGAGTGCATCGAAGTGCTCTGCGCGCAAGATACAGAACGAAGCCATCTGGTGAATGTCGAGAACGAGCGTAGCGCGATGGGTGTCTGTATCGGTTTTTCCTCGGCAGGCGCGCGGAGCTTCACTGCGACATCGTCGAATGGCCTTGCCTACATGGTCGAGAATGCCGTCGCTGCCTCGTACTCCCGGCTTCCGATTGTCATGATGGTGGTCAACCGCACGATCGGGCCGCCGTGGAATATCTGGGCGGATCACGGCGATTCGCTGATGTTGCACGATGCCGGCTGGGTTCAGTTCTACTGCGAGGATAATCAGGAGGTGGCCGATACTCTACTGCTCGCGTTTCGGCTCGCCGAAGACCATCGCGTGTTGGTGCGGGTGATGGTCTGCCAGGACGTATTCGGTCTTTCCCATACGGTCATGAAGATCGAAATGCCGGAGCAGGACGAGGTCGATCGGTCTGCAGTTTCTGAGCCGCGCAATTGCCGATACTCCGGTGCAGATGGCGATTCCGGCATGTTGTGCGTCTGTCGCGCCAGGCCCCTTCCCTTTCTCTGGCTATGGTGCTCCGGTCGTCGGATCGACCTTTGCCGGCACCGCCGCCGTCGGAACCGGCTGAACGACACGAAAATCTGCTCTATTTCTGTTACGACAATGAAATCTACGGCAACACGGGTGGACAACGATCGCCCATCGCGTCCCGTACGCCGCAACCCTGTCACTGGCACATCCGGGAGACACCATGCTGAAGATGCGATCGGCGCTCTCGATCTCTCGCGGCCTTGCATACTCATCCGCCCCGATATCGATGCCATTGCCCTGAGGCCGCGGATCCCCTTCGTAGTCGGAGGTTGGTGCCAAGCTCTGGGTCCCCGCATCGATGCAGGGGGATGATTCCGAGAGCCGGAAGTCGCCGTGCCACGGGCCGCGCAGTTCAGGTTCGGCGTCGAGGTTGCCGGGTCCTGGCCAGCCGCCCTCCACATCGCTGAACGCAACCAAGGGATCGTCGTGACCGGTCTGAATCTGTTGCGAGTCGCCGCCACCCCAGGCTCGGTTCCCCCACACGATGCTGTTCACCACGACGAGCTCGTCTCCATCCCGTGCATGGATGCCGCCCGCCGCTTGCCAGATGTCGGTCTCGTTGCCGACAACGGTGGAGTTGATGAGTCGGAGGTCTCCTCCGTAGCTCGTCGACACTCCTCCGCCCTCCAAGGCGCTGCTGTTGCCTGCGAGTATCGAGTTGACGA
>CAZFNT010000068.1:9719-10894 GCA_964520315.1 uncultured Gemmatimonadota bacterium | reverse complement strand
CGTCGGCCGAGGACGAGAGCCAAATGCCACCTCCGGCGCTCTCGGTCGCTCGGTTCGATGCGAAGAGCGAGCTTTCGATCGTGATGCTCTCGCACCAGAGTCGGGCCGCCCCTCCATGATCCGCGCGATTGGAGCTGAAGACCGTACTCATGATCTGGAGGTTTCCCCCATCGACCCGCACGCCGCCTCCTCCTCCGGTGCCGCCCACGTTCGAGACGAATTCACAATCGATCAGGGCGAGATTGCAGTCATCACCGAAGAGACCTCCTCCGCCGCCAAATGCGTCGACGGAGTTTCCATCGAATCGACAGTGTCGCAATGTCGGCGAGCCGTTGCGCAGTGACGCGCCCCCACCCCGGTATCCGGCCCGATTGTTGACGATGACACAATACTCGACCGTGGGCGACGCATTTTCGCAGAAGATCCCGGCTCCGTAGTCGGTTCCGTATCCTCCTCTGAGTGTGAGGCCCGCAAGCACCGATGTCGCTCCTTCTTGCCGATCGAAGCTCATGATCGGACCGACGCCTTCGCCGTCGATGACGGTGGCCGCGACGACCTGCGGGTCCAGGGGCTCCGTGCCACTCACACGGATCGCCTTGCCCTCGAACGAGAGCAGGCTCTCGCGGTAGGTGCCGGGCTCGACGATCACCTGGTCGCCATCGAGAGCGAGCGCGATCGCCCCGGCGATCGACGGAAGATCGTTCGGCACTCGAACGGTTCCAGGCTCGGCCAAGGTGTGGAGATCGAAGTAGGCGATCGATGTTGGCGCAGGTGCGGAGAACGCCTCGGCGAGAACGCGATGAATCCCGACCTCGCTCGGTACCGCCTGCAGCTCCCATGTGAGAGTGTCACCGGCTTCGATCCAAAGTGTCGAGCCGCCATGGATCGTTTCGGGGCCCCCACCAGACCACGCGTAGTGCACGACGAGACTGTCCAGCGGAAGAACCTCGGCCGCCAGATTAGCCACTCTCAGCGTGTGATCGAAAGCCTCTCCAACGATGCCGGCCTGCGATCCAAGCGGAAGCAGAGCCACAATTCCCCACGGGCTTTCGTCGGCGCCCATGTCGACACCGGCGCCCATCGGACGCGGGTCGCCATCCAGATCCTGGATCGGCGCTCCGATGGGATCACCTCGGTCGACACAGGGCGAAAGGGGAGAGATGTGATGGTCGCCC
>CAZFNT010000068.1:0-9709 GCA_964520315.1 uncultured Gemmatimonadota bacterium | reverse complement strand
AGAAAGAGGGGATCCTCGTCGATGTTGCCGATCCCATCCCAACGCCCGCCGATGTTGGAGTACTCGACGACGATATCGGCGTAAGTGGCGTAGATGTTCGTGGGCCAGTTGCCTACAAAGATCGAGCTTCGAATGTCGACGAGCGAGCGCGAGTCGGCATCCAGAGCGCCTCCCTCGGAATAGTGTGCCTGATTGTCGATCAGAGTACAGGCGAGCAGATTCGACCCCGAGCCCTGGCTCCCGCCGTCGAGATCGATCGCGCCGCCGTTTCTCGCATCGTTAGCGATCATCGCGCAGTTGGTCAGAAGGGTGGACCCGCCCGAGACCGACATTGCGCCGCCGCTCACGAGCGCGGAGTTGTCGGTGAAGAGCGTTCGCTCGATCTCCATCGTGCTCTCGGTCGCGCAGAGCCCGGCCCCGTACTCCGCCGAATTGCTGCGCAGCTCGCACATGCGGATCGACGGACTCGAATCCCGACAGCAGATTCCGCCACCGAACTCGTCGGAGCTGTTCGCCTCGATCACGCAGTGCACGATCGTGACCAATGAGCTCTGGCACAGGATCCCTCCGCCTCCGCGCCAGTCTTCGACCACGTTCCCGCCGCGGATCGTGAGTCCCGCGAGTGTCGCCGGCGAGGATCCCTCCGCGCTGAAGTGGAAGACCCGCCCGAGGCCATTCGCGTCGACCACCGTAGTGGCGACCGTCGCGCTGTCCTCGGGGCTTTCGCCACGAACTGTTACGCCCTTGCCGAGAAAATCGATATCGTGTTCCCAATGGGTGCCCGGAGCGACAACGACCTCTTCACCATCCGCGGCGAAGGCGAGCGCGCTCTGGATCGTCGTGTAGTCGGCGGGAACGCGAATCGTCCGGTCCTTCGGGCGCACCACCAAGGGCCGATCGCGGGCTCCCACCAGATCTCCCGATCGGTAGGCGCGTGCACCGACCTCGTATTCGCCCATCACTGCGGGAATCGTGAGGGCTTGCCACGCCACGGTATCTGAGGGTGCAACAGAGATAGGCGCACCGGAATAGACGAGATCTTCGGCTCCCTGAGGCCAGGAGTAAGACACGACCAACGAATCGAGCTCCTGGGGTAAGGCGGAAGGGTTGATGGCGAGAATACCGTAGCTGAGTGAATCCCCCGTCATGACCTCAGCCGGCAGGTTGGACAGCTCGAGATAGAGTGGGGGGGAGGCCTCGTCGGCTCCGATATCGATCCCGGTTCCGTACGGCCGCGGCTCTCCATCGTGGTCGAACGCGGTGGTTTTCACGTCGGTCCCCGCATCGATGCAGGGAGAAGTCAGCGCCAATCGGTGGTTGTCCGCCGAGGCGTCTACGAAAGCGGGATCGCTGTCGATATTTCCGATCCCTCCTTCGAATCCTCCTTCGACGTCGCAATGATAGACCTCGACGAACGACGCCGACCCGTCGATCTGCTCTCCCTCGTTGCCCCACAAGATACAGTTCACCAGCGTGGCGTAGTCGGAGGAGCTGACGACGATCCCGTCGCCCTCGTTGAAAGCGATCGTCGTGTGCAGGAGGAACGACTTCCCTTGGTAGCGCTGATCTATTGCGCCGCCGATCACGGCGCTGTTGCCGGTGATGTATGAATTGAGGATCGAGCTGTACGACTGGAGATGGAGCGCCAGCGCGCCGCCTCCAGGAGCCGAAGTACCGGTCGAAGCGTTTCGGCGAATCGCGCAATTCTCGATCCGGATCCCGCCGCCTTCTCCCCGCGCGTACACGCCTCCCCCGCTCTCGGCCAGATTGTCGACGATATTGCAGTACGCGAGGGTTGGCCGCCCCGGTGCCTCGGCAGACACGCCGCCTCCGTCATCGGCCTGGTTGGGCCCGATGGCGCAGTGATCGATCATCGGCGCCGAGCCAACGCACCGGATCCCGCCGCCTCGCTGCGCCAGACCCGCTCTCAACGAAAACCCGCGAAGGACCGAGAGCGAGCCCTCGCCCGACTCGAAGACGACGACGCTTCCTCGGTTCCCGGCATCGATGACGGTCGCCGCCACCACTGCCGGATCGAGGGGATTGATGCTCCGCACAACGATCTTCTTGCCGGAGAAATCGACCGAATCCTCGTCGTAGATCCCGGGAGAAACCACGACCTCATCGCCATCGGTCGCCGCCCCGATCGCCCCCTGAATCGTGGCGTGATCCTGGGGAACGAGGATCGTCGCCCCTTGGGCAAGCGAGGCGCAAGCGAGGGAGCAGAGCAGGGAAAGGAAGCCGTGTGCGGGCATCGTGGGGACGAGGGGCCGCATCGCGCCACGTGATCGATGGAGAGTCTTCATGCCTGGGTTCCCAGTGGATATTGGCGCCGATTTCGACTGTAGGATAACCGGACTCCCCCTGCTCTTGGCACGTAGCATCGTCGGTGGCGCTGGACAGATCCAGCTCATACAATGCGTGGAAGACCACATACCGGGGAGATGAGATCATGCTCTGTTGGGCCGCCGCCGCCTGTTTGGTCATAGCCACAGGCGCAAACGCAACGATCATTCGCGTGCCTGGGGATCAGCCCACGATTCAGGAGGGGTTGGATGCTGCTGCCGGGGGCGACACGGTGCTCGTGGCACCGGGCACCTACTTCGGAAGCGGCAACAGAGACCTGCGCTTCCATGGGATCGATCGTGTGCTGATGTCTGAAGAGGGCGCCAACGTGACGACGGTTGACCGCTCGAGTAGAGCGACGGCCTTCACGTTCATTGGCGGGGAGACCTCGCCGACGGTCGTAGACGGTTTTACCATCACACACTGCGGGGGCTTGACCGCAGCCATGGGCGCTTATCTCGGATAAAAGGCGACATCGGGCTTGTGTCAGGCCATCATCGGTCTGATGCCTCGGCGATGGCGCGATCATGAAGCGCAAGCCGCCGATTGTTCTTGGCGCGGACCAGGACTCCGACACGATTGCGTGTTGCCTGGGCATCCGAGAAGCGTTCAAACATGTCCGCTAGAGATGGACCACGTGGGGGCTATGAAATTGTTCCGTGGCTCCCCGACAGCGGCACGAACTAGTGGGCTTGATGAAGCGAGCCAGGCTGGCTCGTGGGAGCACACCATCAACCTAGTGGGGACACCCGGTGGTCGGGCCGGCCGGGGGCCTTCGGCTTCCGAAGAGTTCCTGCTCGAGCTCGCGTTCGCGCTTCCGCGTTGACAACCAGCTACTATGCCCTATAGTAGTTCCTCGATCGGAGGTTCACTATGAAAGGAATCCGCTTTCGCCCCGAGCAGCCGGGGCTCCGCGCCACGCTTTTCGATCTGGAGGCCGACATCATGGAGGTCGTCTGGGCGAAGAGGTGGGGGGCGTTTGCTGTCGCGGATGTTCAGCATGAGCTCCAGCGGGAGCGCAACATCGCCTATACCACCGTGATGACCACGGTGGGGAGGCTGCACGACAAAGGACTTCTCGATCGAGTGCGCGACGGCCGCCGCTACGTCTATCGGCCTCTGATGAGCCGAAGCCAGTTCTCGGAAGCGATGGCCCGCGAGCTGCTCGGATCGCTCTCGGGGCTGGGGCACCAACAGGCCCTCGCGCTGCTGGTCGATCAGGTTCGCGAGTCCGATGGTGAGGAGCTGAGGATGCTCGAGACGTTGATTCGCAGGCGCAAGAAGGAGCTCAGGGGATGACGGAGTTTCTCTTTCCGGTGTTTGGAGCCACTGCGGTGTTCGTCGTCGTGGTACCTCTGCTCACGTTGGCTGCCAGACTTCTGCTCGCGGCCGCGCCCCGCCGGAAGGGGAGCATCGACCACCATGGGAACTCGTTGCGTTACGCGCTGATCATCGGTCCTACGTTGGGCCCGGTGATCTGGCTCGTTTCGGCCGCCATCCATCAGTCCGAGGACGGAGCGCCGCTGGCCGCCTGCGTCGTTCCACATCTCGGCGTGGAATTCTGTCGCGACGTGATCCTCTTTGGTCTTGTGCTTATCGCGATCTTGGGTGCCGGCGTTGGACACGGGGTCGGGAGCCTGCGCACTTCGACTGCGCGCGTGCCCGATTCGGATTCATCTTCGGTCGTCGATCGGGTGAGCCGGGTGTGCACCGGGCACGCCGCGCTGGCGCCAATTGCCGGGCGAGTGCGTGTCGTGGAGCGAGGTTCTGCCCCCATCTGCACCGGCGGCGTGTTCTTCCCGGTTGTCGAGATCGAGGCCGAAGTCGCCAACCAACTCAGCGACCAAGAGATGGAGGCGGCGTTCCTGCACGAGTTGGAACACGCCCGCGCCCTGGATCCGTTGCGCCTTTTCGTGGCTCGGGTGGCTCTCTCGATCAATCCGCTGGGACGGTGTCTCCTGGCCGAATTCGAACGCTATTGGTTTGCGCGTGAAGCGACTTGTGACCGTCGAGCGGTACAGATCGGCGCGGATCCACTCTCGCTTGCCAGCGGTATCGTGACCGTGGCTCGGTGCGGGCCGCCCACGGCAATCGCGGCGGCCCTGGGTGGGCATGGAATCGATGGAATCCGTGTTCGGGTTCACCTTCTTCTCGACTACGCGATTCGCCGGCCCCCGCCGCCCGCGCGTTTTGCTTCGGTGGGACTGCTGACTCTGCTCACGCCACTTCTGATCGCCCTTCCACATGTGTCGGGCACTGGCCCACTCGACGCGCTCCACTACGGCGTCGAGAGCTTCGCCACTTTCATGGGAATCGGCTGAGACGATGAATCGAGCCGTTCTGAGCTCCTTCGTCTGACCCGCTGCTACTATTGGAGATAGTACATTGCGCCTTTGTCTCATTCTCTTTGTTGGCGGAATCGTGGCTACGTACGCAGGTGCTCAGACTCGATCCGCCGCGCCACCAGGCGATCATGTGCCGGGCGCGCCTATGCCGGTTCCTTTTGCAGGAGGCGAAGTGTCGCTATCTGGGATTCTCGCGTACGCGGACCGGCACGCGCCCGTGCTCGGCGTCGCACGCGCGCGTCTGGACCTAGGCGATGCCGCGATCGTTGGCGCGTCGCCTCTGCTGCCTGAGAATCCACAGATCTCAATCGGTTCAGGTCCCAGGCGCGCGAGCGCCGGGGAGTACAATGATCTCAGCGCTTCTCTTTCTCAGCGCTTCGAGATCGCGGGAGAGCGCGGGCTTCGGATCGAGGCAGCCGAACGCACCAAACGGCGACTCGATGCCGAGCTCGACGAAACCCGGTGGGGGGTGCACCGGGATGTGCACGCCGCATTTCATCGAGCGCTCGTCGCTCGCGAACGACTGTCGGCCGCCGATCGGCTGCTGGCTTTTCAGGAGCGTCTGCTCGACATCGCTCGTCGTAGGTTCCGGGCGGGAGACGTTTCGGAGCTGGCGGTGCGCGTAACCGAAGGCGAGCTCAGCCAGTCTCGCGTCGCCAAGATCGCCGCGGAGCAAGGCTATCTGCGAGCACGCCTCGAATTGGGGGCTCTCGCCGGATGGCCAGAGACTCATCCACCGGCGCCGGCGGGATCGCTCGACACGCCGCGGAATCCGCCTCCGCGCGAGGCGTTGACGGAGATCGCCCTGCGCCATCAGCCGCACTTGAGAACGCTGGAGGCTGTTCGTGCAGAGGCGGAAGCCCAAGCACGTTCCGCCGATCGAGACGCCTGGCCCGAGCCGACCATGGGGGTGGAATTGACGCGAGAAGGTGCGCCCGTAGGGTTCGAGGAGACCGTGCTGCTCGGCACCTTCTCAGTGCCCATGCCCTTTGCGCGACGCAACCGGGGCGCCCGTGCCGCGGCCCACGCCGAAGCCCGTATCGCCGAGGCGGCGCAGCAGGCCTACAGCTCTCAGCTGGCCGCTCGGATCGAGCAGGATCGAACTGCTCTCTCTGCCGCCGCGGCGCGGATGCGTGGCTACGGCGGCGAGATCTTGCCCACCTTCGAGGAGAACTTGCGACTCATACAGCGAGCATTCGAGCTCGGTGAGATCGACATTCTCGAGGTCTCGGTGGCGCGCGAGCGATTCTTGCGCACCCAATCCGACGCGCTCGACGCGCACTCGGATTACTTCCAGGCGGTGGCGGATCTGGAGGCCTCGATCGGCACCGACATATGGCCCGACGAACAACATGGCACGCCTTCGCCGACCCTGAAGACTCGGCACGAGGATCAACAATGAGTTTCCGCTTTCTCTGGGTGACCGCATTCCCGCTCTTGCTCTTCGCCGCGGGTTGCGGGGATCGCGCTGCGCATGACGACCACAGAGACCATGATGCGCAAGACGTAGAGCACGCCGAAGAAAACGTGGTGCATATCAGTGCCGACGCCATTGCCCGGATGGGCGTTCTCATCGACACGGTCGTTGGGGCGCCGGCGCTAGGCGGGATAGAGGTTCCCGCGGAGATTCAGGCGGAGCCGGATCGGGAAGCCCATGTTTCCACCATCGCTTCGGGCCAACTCGCCGAGGTGATGGCCTCGATAGGTGACCACGTTCAAGCCGGTCAATCGCTCGCTGTCGTGCGCAGCGTCGCGCTGGGCGAAGCAAGGGCCCAAGCATCCAGAGCGCGGGCGAATGTAGAGGTAGCTCAATCCAATTTCGGCCGGCAAGAGGAGCTTCGGCGCGAAGGGATCGGCGCTCAGCGACAGTTCTTGGAGGCACAGGCAGCCCTTCGACGCGCTCACGCGGAGGAATCCGCCGCGCAACGCGCCCTCGAAGTCTATGGACACGGTGGGAGCGGCAGTGAGCTGACTATCAAGAGTCCAATAACAGGTCGTGTGGTGTCTCGCCACGCGACCGTTGGTGAAGTGGTCGGCCCAAGTGATGTGTTGTTCAAGGTCACCGACATCGCCCGAGTCTGGGCCGTGGGTAGGGTCTACCAGCAGAATGTGGGGCAAGTGACCGAAGGGGCGCGGGCCACTCTTACGCTCCAGGCACTTCCCGGGCGTGTTTTTCAGGGGCGGCTCGACTATGTTGCACCGGTGCTCGATGAGCGCACCCGCACCTTGCCGGTTCGCCTCGCTCTCGACAACCCCGATGGCCTGCTGCGCCCAGGCCTCTTCGGAACCCTCTCCATCAGTCCTCCGGGTGAGACACTCGATATGGTCCCGGCTGTGTCCGCCGCCTCGGTGCAGCGCCTTGGTGACGACACCGTTGTTTTCGTGCCGGGCGCTCAAGAGGGTGAGTTCAGAGCTGTCATCGTCACGGTCGCTTCGAGGTCGAGGGGCCTGGTTCGAGTTCGCAGTGGTCTCGCGGTTGGCGAGCGTTACGTCTCCGAGGGAGCCTTCGTGCTGAAGTCCGAGCTCAGCCGCGGTCAGCTCGGCGAAGGCCATGCACACTAGGACCCGACCATGATCGACAGAATCGTCGAATTCTCGATCAAGAGCCGTCTTCTCGTGATCTTCGTCGTACTGCTTGTCGCGGCGATCGGCGTTCGCGCGATGAGGATGCTGCCCATAGATGCGGTTCCGGACGTGACCAATGTGCAGGTGCAGGTTCTGACGAATGCGCCCGCACTCGGACCCTCGGAGGTCGAGCAGTTCATCACTTTTCCGGTAGAGACAGTAATGAGCGGCCTGCCGCGCCTCGAAGAGGTGCGCAGCGTCTCGCGTTTCGGCCTCTCGGCGGTCACAGTCGTCTTCGAGGAGGGGACCGACATCTACTTCGCGCGCCAACTTGTCGGAGAACGGCTCGCCGCGGCCCGCGAGGCGATCCCGCAGGCATACGGAAGCCCGGAGATGGGTCCGATCTCCACGGGGCTTGGCGAGATCTACCAATTCGAAGTGCGGGGAGAGCCGGCCTGCGCACAGGGGCAAATCGACACCGACGAGTGTTACTCGTCCATGGAGCTCCGAGAAATCCTGGACTGGTATGTCGCCTACCAGGTTCGCTCAGTCCCCGGCGTCGTCGAGATCAACAGCTTCGGCGGAGAGCTGAAGACCTACGAGATCTCGGTTCATCCAGATCGACTCGCCGCGTTCGAGTTGGGGCTCGAAGATGTCTTCGAATCGTTGGAACGCAATAACCGGAACGCGGGCGGTGGCTACATCATCCACCAAGGAGAGCAACGTCTCATTCGAGGCGAGGGGCTCGTCGAAACACTCGACGATTTGCGCGATATCGTTGTCACTACGAAGGACGACGGTATTCCCATTCGTGTAGGCGACATCGCCGACGTGAGAGTGGCTCCGATGATCCGCCAGGGAGCAGTGACCCGTGATGGCCGCGGCGAAGCGGTGACCGGAATCGTAATGATGCTCATGGGCGAGAACTCTCGAGAGGTCTCCCGTGCAGTGCGCGAGCGTATCGACGCCATCACACCGACTCTTCCCGCGGGAGTCACGATAGAGACATTCTACGATCGCACAGAGCTTGTGAATCGCACCATTCGGACCGTAGCCACGAATCTCATCGAGGGGGGCGCACTCGTCATTGTGGTGCTGCTGCTCCTGCTCGGCAACCTACGTGGCGGCCTCTTGGTCGCTAGCGCGATACCGATCTCTATGCTGGCGGCTTTCATCGCGATGAACGCTTTTGGTGTATCGGGCAATCTCATGAGCCTGGGGGCGCTAGATTTCGGACTCATTGTCGATGGGGCGGTAGTCATGGTGGAGCACATCGTTCATGTGCTGGGTCGCGGCAACGTGCGTCGCGATGACGTGGCGTCAACAGTGACGCGGGCAGCCAAAGAAGTGGCACGCCCGGTTGCTTTCGCTGTTGTCATCATAGTGCTCGTCTACGTTCCGATTCTGAGCCTCCAAGGCATCGAAGGGAAGATGTTCCGGCCGATGGCGATGACGGTGATCTTCGCACTCCTGGCCTCTCTGGTGCTCGCGCTGACATTCATGCCGGCCGTGGCATCGGTGCTCTTCCGCCGCGGCGTCGAGGAACACGAGACATGGTTGTTCCACAGGATCAAGCGCGCCTATGAACCCGCCTTGGCGTTCACGCTTCGTCATCGCTATCTTCCCGCCGGTGTCGCCCTGGCGCTTTTCGCCGGGGCCGTGGCGACGGTTCCATTTCTCGGTGCGGAGTTCATACCGCGACTCGACGAGGGGGCAATTGCGATGCAAGCCGTGCGGCTGCCGGCGGTTCCTCTCGAAGAATCGGTGCGATATACCACGCGGATCGAGCGCAGCTTGATGGAGAACTTCCCAGACGAGATCAGCTCCGTCATCTCGCGGACGGGCCGAGCCGAGATTGCGACCGATCCAATGGGTGTCGAGCTCTCGGACATCTTCGTCATGCTCGAGCCTAGCGATGAGTGGACGAAGGTCGAGGCGAAAGAAGACCTCGTTGAAGCGATGCAAGCCCTCCTAAACAGAGAGGTTCCCGGCCAGAACTATCTCTTCTCTCAGCCGATCGAGCTGCGCACCAACGAGCTAATCAGCGGAGTGCGTGCCGACATTGCGATCAAGGTCTACGGCGATGATCTGGAGACTCTCGCGGCACTCGGCGAGGAGATCGAGAATATCGTTCGCACCGTGCCGGGGGCTGGAGATGTGGAGTCGGAGCAGGTGTCGGGCTTGCCCTTCCTGCGAGTGCGCGTCGACCGCCGCGCCATTGCTCGATACGGTGTGCACGCCGACGATGTAATGAATGCGGTTTCGTCGCTGGCGGGATGCACCGTGGGCGAAGTCTTCGAGGGACAGCGACGATTTGCTCTCCAAGTGCGCCTTGCTCCTCAAACTCGCCGCAACATCGAGGCCATTCGCAATGTTCCGATCCGCACACCTGCCGGCACAACAGTCCCCGTGGGGGAGCTTGCGGAGCTTCACTTCGAGGACGGCCCCGCGCA
>CAZFNT010000067.1:6845-12602 GCA_964520315.1 uncultured Gemmatimonadota bacterium | reverse complement strand
CCCAGCCGATGAGCGCATTCGCCGCCGAAACGACAGCCCAGGCACCTTCGTGGCGCGTTACGAAAAAGCCGACCTCTTCGGGGAGATTTCCGTACCAGATCAGCATGTACTGACTGAACCACAGATAGGCCCAGAACGACGTGAATCCGAATAGGAGCTTGCCCAGGTCGTGCAAATGGTCATCGGTGACTATGCCTTTCAAGCAGCTTTGTCGGCGCAGCAGGATCACCAGAACCGTGATCGTCGCCAGGCCGCTCACGAATGCGCCGGCGAAGTGGTAACCGGCAAATAGCGTGCTGAACCAACGCGCCTCCAGCGACATCAGCCAGTCGAAACTGGCAACGGAGAACGTGAATGCGAAGACGACGAGGAATGCGGCGCTCAGGATCACCATGCGCCGGTTGCCGGTGATTCCGCCTTCGTTTCCGCTCTCATCCTGACGGCGAGAGACCCGGCGCATGGCAACGGCGAAGCAGTACCAGATAGCGAGCACTAAGAGCGCTCGTGCGAGAAAGAAAGGAACATCCAGCCACGGGGCCTTCACACTGAGCAGAGGATCGGCCGCCACAAGGTCGGCGTGAGACCACTCGTAGAGGGCGCCCATTCCACCGGCGAGGGTGAGCATGAGCAAGATGGCGCCGTACGGCAAGGTGGACGCCATTGCTTCAGGGACACGCTTGAAACAGACATACCAGCCACCGGAGGCCACTGCCTGCGTAGCTAGGAAGAGCATTCCGCCGAGAGCGATCTCGACGAGATAGACGGAAACCAGCAAGAGGCTCGCCCAAGTTCTCTCGGGTGAGAACATGATGCCGGCGAGAGTGACGATCGCAGCGAGTGCGCCGACGAAGCTGATTCTTTTCGTAAGCTCGTCGGACGGCACGAATCGGCCGCGGCGAGAAAGATCATCGACTTGTGATGCAAGAACACTCATCTCGCTTCGACCGATCTCTGTAGCGACCGGATGTAGCTGACTAACTTCCATCGATCGTCCCTCTCCACTTGTGACGCGTGAGGTGCCATGTTCTGCTGGCCGAAGCTGATGATGTGGTAGATCTGACCGTCTTCGAGCGCGCGCGCGTGATCGGCGAGCAGGGAAGGCGGCGCCGGGACACCTCGGCTAACGACAGAACCGTCGCCCAGGGCTCCCGCGCCGTGGCAAGGCGAACAAATGGAGGCGAAGACCGCTCCTCCACGTGTGATCGCCGCCGAGTCGTCTCTCGGGTAGGGATTCTCGAGCTCGGCACCGGCTCGAAGTGCGCCGCCGGGAGTCGCCTCGTACGGCAAGGGCAGGAAGCCCCGCGCCACGCTGCCCGCTGGGGGGCGTAGATCGATTGAGAATCCGGCCGAAACCACGGGCGGCGGTGCCTGCGCCTCATGGGCCTTCGAATCCACCATGTCGGGCATGAAATGGAAGTTTCGTTGGGTCGGATCATCGGGCACGAGCCAGTGTGCGGCGACCAGCAGGAACAGGAGGGCCAGCAGCGCCATATTGGTAGGAGTCGTTGCCGTCATGCGCGGTCCTCCTGAGGGATCTCTCGAATCTCGATCGCACCGTGCTCGCTGAGGAGCTGCTTGGCCATCTCGGGGTGTAGATCAGCATCGGTTTGACGGATGGCCAGCAGGAAATGGTCGTTCGTAAAGCGCGGGTCGTCGAGAATCGATGTCTTGAGTGGGTGCAGCCGCGTGACAATGAACAAGACGGCGATAGTGCCGAGACCTGCGAAGAGCACAGCCGTCTCAAAGGTCACGGGAATGAAGGCCGGCAAGGAGTTCAGCGGCTTGCCGCCGATGTTGGCTGGCCAATCCACCGCGGATGCCCAGATCTGAAACCACAACATCGAGGCTGCGCCCGTCAGACCCAGAAGGAAGCAGGCGAAGGGGATTCGAGACGGCTCGAGACCCATCGCGTCGTCCAAACCGTGTACAGGATAGGGAGCATAGACATCGATGATTTCGTAGCCCTGTTCGCGACATGCGCGCGTCGCGGAGAGGATCTCTTGCTCATGCTTGAAAACACCGTCTAGACGCCGGTTCATGAGTCACCTCCGTCTCTGTTCCGCCCGAAACTGAGCACGGACTTGATCTCCGCCATCGCGATCACAGGGAGGAAACGACAGAAAAGCAAGAAGAGAGTAAAGAAGAGCCCAAAGCTGCCAATGAGTGTCGCGATCTCGATCTTGGTCGGCACGTAGTATGTCCAGCTCGATGGAAGGAAATCGCGGTGCAGAGAGGTCACGATGATCACGAAGCGCTCGAACCACATGCCTATATTGATGAAGATCGACAGAATCCAAACAACAAGGAGATTCTCTCTGACGGCTCGGAACCAGAAGAACTGGGGAACCAGTACGTTGCAGGTAACCATCGTCCAGTAGGCCCACGCGTAGGGTCCGAGCGCTCGATTCAGAAAGACGAAGAGCTCATAGTCGTTTCCGGAGTACCAGGCGATGAAGAACTCAGTCGCATACGCAGTGGCGACGATGCCACTGGTGGCGATGATTAGCTTGCACATCGCCGACACATGACGAACGGTGACATAGGCCTCGAGATGCATCGTCTTGCGCGCGATCAGTATCAGTGTGAGGACCATTGCGAGGCCGGAGAAGATCGCGCCCGAAACGAAGTACGGAGGGAAGATCGTTGTGTGCCAGCCGGGGATCACCGAGGTGGCGAAGTCCATGCTGACGATCGTGTGGACCGAGAAAACGAGTGGCGTCGCGAGTCCGGCTAGAAGCAGATAGACCGTTTCGTATCGCGACCACGTTCGAGCCGAGCCGCTCCAGCCCAGCGAGAAGAATCCGCAGAGCTTGCGTTTGATTCGTGATCTCGCGCGATCGCGTAGGGTCGCGAGGTCGGGGATCAAGCCGATGTACCAGAAGCCGAGCGAGATCAGGAAGTAGGTCGAGATCGCGAAGACATCCCAACAGAGCGCGGAGCGGAAGTTGATCCACAGGGGACCGCGCGTGTTGGGGTAGGGGAAGACAAAGAAGGCAAGCCAAGGTCGTCCCATGTGGATCAGCGGGAAGAGACCCGCGCACATGACGGCGATGATCGTCATCGCCTCGGCGGAGCGGTTGACGGCGGTTCGCCAGCGCTGCCGGAAAAGGAAGAGCACGGCGGATATCAGGGTGCCGGCGTGACCGATTCCGACCCAGAAGACGAAATTCGTGATGTCGAACCCCCACCCGACCGTTCGGTTCAACCCCCAGACGCCGATTCCGGTAGTGAAGAGATAGGAGACGGCGGCAACACCGACGCCGAGTGCGGTTGCGGCGACAAAGAAGGCGAACCACCAGAGCGGGCCGGCTCTGCCTTCCAGAGGGCCGCAGATATCGTCCGTTACGTCGCCCGGTGATTTGTCCCCCTCTACGAGCGGGTGCCGCAGCTCAACGTACATCTCATGCGTGCTCATTTGACACCGCTCGCTCCGTGCGATTGCGCACCTTGGCCAGGTACCCCACTACAGGCTTCACTCCGAGCTCTGCGAGAACCGCGTAGTGACGGGGGTCTTTCTTGAGAAGAGACAACCGGCTCTTCGGGTCGTTCATGTCGCCGAATACGATCGCCCCAGCCGGGCAAGACTGCGCGCAGGCTGGAGTGATCTGCCCATCGGTAATCGCTCTCCCATCTTTCTTCGCCACCGCCTTGGCCTCCTGGATTCGCTGCACACAGAGGCTGCACTTCTCCATGACGCCGCGCGTGCGAACCGTCACATCGGGATTGAGCACCAAGTTTTGGAGTCGGTCTTCGCGCGGATAATCGAACCAGTTGAAGCGCCTTACTTTGTACGGACAGTTGTTTGCGCAGTAGCGTGTGCCTACGCAGCGGTTGTAAACTTGTTGGTTCAGGCCCTCCGCGCTTTGCACGGTGGCCTGCACCGGACACACATTCTCGCAGGGGGCATTGTCGCAATGCTGGCACAGCATCGGCATGTGCACGACATCGACATTGTCGCCAACTCCACTGTAGTAGCGATCGATGCGCATCCAGTGCATCTCTCGAGAGCGGGAGACCTCGTCACGCCCGACGACAGGTATGTTGTTCTCTGCTTGGCACGAGACGACACACGCCGAGCAGCCTGTGCAGCGGCTGAGATCGATCGCCATTCCCCAGTGATGGGGACGCTTGGGGTGATCCGCGTATAGGCTCGGATGCACGTGGCCGCCGTGTTTGTGGGCGCCATGAGAGGCGTGCCGCAGGCTCTCGAGTGTCGTCTCCTGAACGATCGGGCGCTTCTCATGCCCCGCTCGGGCGAGCCCGGCGGGAACGATGAGACTGTGGTGCCTCTGAGTACACGCGAGCTCGCGCCGGTTGCCGGTACGGCGGATCTTCACTCGGCGTCCTCGAAAGGCGAGACCAGCGGAGTGCGCGGAGATCAGCGGAGCGGCGTTGGTACCCACGCGGTGCGCGGCGTTCAGCGTCGGCTTGCCTTCGAGCCACTGCGGTCCGACCTGGGCGAAACGTTCCGTGCCGGCGCGACCCCAGCCGAGTGGAATCGCGACGGTCTGTGCGTGTTGGCCCGGCTGCACCAGTGCCGGGATCGACAAGACCGCGCCCGCATCGTCGCTGATCTCGATCTCGTCGCCGCTCTCTATGCCGAGGGCGCTTGCAGTCGATGTCGCCAGCGATGCGAAGTTGTCCCAGGTGGTCTTGGTGATCGGATCCGGCAGCTCCAGAAGCCAGGCGTTGTGAGCGTGCCTGCCGTCGAAGAGGGTGGAGGAAGGATGGAGCTCGACGATGAGATCACCAGGCGTCGCTTGCTCCGAGGTGTCGGAGACAGTGATGGCCTCCGAAGTGAATGGAAGGTGTTGTTGCACGTCAGCGGCGGTGACTTGGGCCCAGCCATCGTGCAGGCACTTGTTCCAAAAGACCTCGAACCCGCCGGATCCCGCGGCGCGAGGGAACACCATCTCGCGCCATCGGGCTCGAATCTGGTCGCGAGCCGACGTGAAGAGCCCAGACCATGTCGCGATACTTTCGAGCAAGGGGCGTGCGTGGCCCAGGACGCGGAGGACTGGCTGACGCAAGGCGGCGACTCCGGAGATCGGCTCACTGTCGCCCCAGCTCTCGAGAAAATGGGGCTCGGGACAGACGAAGTGAGCGTGCTGCGCTGTTTCGTCGATGCTGTCGGCGAAGCTGACGACCAGGCCCAGATCGTCGAGCAGAGGTGCCAGCGCTTTTCCGAAAGGCAGATCGAATACGGGGTTGACACCGCGAATCAGGAGCGCATCTACCTTGCCCTCTTGGAGCTCCCGCCACAGCTCGAGCAGATCGGCGTCGGAACCGATCCTCTGCTGAGACGGCCGATGGATATCGATCGTTCCAGCGTTGGCTGCGGATCCGTATGCGCCGAGCAGCTCGTTGATGAAGTTCGTCAATCGTTGGGCGGCGACATCGTTCTCCCCGCAGAGAACGAGGGCCTGGTGGTCGTGGACTCCGAGCAGGCGCCGGGCGATCTCCTCGATCACGGTTCCATCAATTGGCGCCGCGGGAAGAGCGCCCCAGGGCAAGATCGCCCCGGTGTGGCGGGCCACGCGATCAGCGAGCTGTGCCAGGATCATCGCCGTCGATCCTGGTGGAATCGGGATCCGTCGATCCGCGTTGCTCCCGGTAAGCGTCATGCGGGATTCGAGCTGGATGTGGTGCGAGTGGGTAGTCTTGTTGCTCTCGTCGAGGCGGCGGCCGGCTTGATAGGCCCTGGTGTGCTCGACCGGCGAGATCCAGCCGCCGAGAAAATCAGCGCCGAACGAGACG
>CAZFNT010000067.1:0-6835 GCA_964520315.1 uncultured Gemmatimonadota bacterium | reverse complement strand
TAACCTCGGCGCTATCTAGCCTGTATCGAGGTAGCACCCGGCGACCATGGGTCTGTTCGTGCGAGTCGGCGATAGCCGAGAGCGACAAGGGATCGTAGGATATGAGCCTGGAATCAGAAAAACGCGACAGGAATTCCTCGATCGCGGCGCGTTCCGACGGGCCGAGTGTCGAGTCGGTCAGGAAGCGGACTCTGCCCGTGCCCGAGGCCAAACGATCGAATTCGGCGGAAAGCGCGGTGTCGACGTTGATCCAATCGCTTTGTTGGCCGCTGCGAATCGGGGACCGCAGCCGCTGCGAATCGTACAGAGAGAGCACACTCGCCTGACCGATCGCGCATAGTCCGCCGCCTGAAACCGGATGACCGGGGTTCCCCTCGAGCTTGACCGGTCGGCCGTCCAGAGCCTTCGCGAGGACGCCGCACCCCGCGGGACAGGCACCACAAACGGAAGCGTACCAGTAGGCGCGCCCCGGCACGACCTCCTCGGGCGCGACAAGGTACGGTACCACTTCGCGCTCCTTCCCACGGCTGCACCCGATCGCTGTGGTGGCGCCGATCGCGAATCCCGCCATTCGCAGGAAATCACGCCGGTGCAGGCCCGATCCTTCCGGTCCCGTCCAATCTGTCTTGCCACCTTGACGCATCGTCTCTTCCTATCGATCAGTAATGGCAGGTCGCGCAGTCCAGTGGTGGATCGACCGGCTTGCCGGCCTCGGTCCGCCCGCTCATCTCGCGGTGGCACTGCACGCACCAGCCCATGCTGAGCGTCGCTTCCTGGCGCACTCGGTCCATGGTTTCGATCGCCCCGTGACAGCTCTGGCACTCGATCTCGGCGGCGACGTGAGGCCGGTGGTCGAAGGCCACGAAGTCCGGAATGCTGTGCACTCGCTTCCAGGCGATCGGAGAGACCGTTGGCTTCGGGTCGGGTCGGAGCCTCTCATCCATGCCCTGGGCGGCGTAGAACTTCGCCAGCTCCGAAGAAACAAGGGTTTCCGGCGGGCGCTTCTCATCTCCGGCTCGCGCCTCTTCTTCTCGCACCGCACCGATCGTGGCCCTGACGAATTGATGACAGTTCATGCAGATGCTAGCCGCAGGGATTCCCGCCTTCCGACTCCTCTCGGCGCCGCTGTGGCAGTAGAGGCAGGGAATGGCCAGCTCACCCGCGTGCAGTCGATGTGAATAGGCGATCGGCTGCACGGGTTGATAGCCCTGGTCGATCCCGGCCAATGGCACGCGGCTCGCCGAGCGCGTCAACGAGGCTCCCGCCAGCACGATGCCCAGCAGAAGCAGCGTCAAAAAGAGACGGGCTTTCATCGTGTCGTACCCCTGAATCCGTACCACCGGACCATTTGGGCACGTCTCCACAGATACTGATTCGGAATCACCAACACATGCACGAGCCGAGTGAAGGGGAAGAAAGCGATCAGCAGGAACGCGGATACGATGTGGAGCTTCACGAGCCAGGGCATTCCGACAACGAAAGTCCAGTTGGGCTGGAACTTCGCCAACGACCAAAGGTAGGGCGACACGGCGGCCGCGAACCAGGAGGACCCCCAGCCGACGAACACCGCGAGCAGCACGCCGGTCGCGACCTGAAAGAGCAACATGGCGAAGAGGATCCAGTCCGATGTGGTCGTTACACATCGAACCCGCGTGTCCTTCATGCGGCGAGCGACGGACATGACGAGACCCACGACGGTCAGGAGCCCGCAGATCAAGGCGCTGACCTCCAGTATGTAGAGGCGCATCGGAACGCCGTTCCACGCGAGAATCGCCTGAGGGATCGCGAAGGCGACGATATGGCCGGCCAGCACTGTCAGCAGGCCATAGTGGAATGGAACCAGCGCCCAGAAGTGCTGGCGGTTCTCCAGGAACTGCGATGAGAGAGTGGAGTAGGTGAAGGTGTCCTGCCGATAACGCTGAATCGTCACGATGAGGAATATTGTGAGCGACAAGTAAGGCAGCGCTCCAAAGAGGAAGACGTCGAGATAGTTCAGGAAATCGCTACTGAGTTCCATGGTCGACCTTCCTCTCTGCGCCGTTCGGACCGTGCATGCTACGATCACCGGCGGGAAAACCGCTCGGGCAACCCGATGCAGCGAGCTGCTCCACCGAGCCGGGGGGGGCGCCTCGTCTCTTCTGAGGTTCGATCTCGACCGCATCGTGCTCGTCGCTCACGATGTCTCTCGTCATCCGAAGGAGCGATTCGTAGGGGCATTCCTTGTCGGCTACCGCCTCGAGCATCTTGCGAAGAGCGGGAAGCACGTAGCGGCCCGCAATAGCGTTCGCGATCTCAGGTTCGGCTCTGCCCAAGAGACGAAGCACGTGAGTCAAATGATCGGGAAGCTCGGTGATCTCCGGGATTCCCTGGCGACGGAGCTCTTCACGCAGGCGAACTAGCAAGGCACCCCGGGCGTATTCCTCGCCGTAGACGTGCCAGCCGACTTCGAGTGCGCAGACGGGGTTGATTTCGAAGGTGCGAGTGAACATCTCCTCGACTTCGCCCGGGCTCATTCGCCGAGTCCGTGTTTCGAGATCTCCAAGAGCGTCGCCTCGACGGGGAGAGCGTGAGTCGGCTATCGAGCGACAAAGCGCCAGGCGTTCCGCGAAGTCCCCTCGAGGGTACTCGTAGAGCGACGCCAGAGCATCGAAGAGGGCCAGTCTGCTTTCCATCACGACCCCCGGTTCGGGCCGCGGAGAAACCCGAAGCCTACGGTTTGCTTGTGCTCGAGCGGATCGCTGATCATCTCGATCGCCTGCTCACGCTGGGAAGGAGCGAAAACGAATCGATCCCTGATGCTGGCGACTGTGCTGAGTTGGTAGATCGCTTCTGCGTCTTCGCGGGTGCAGTTCACCTCTCGCAAAACGCGGTCGACGGTGTCCTGCGTGATGTCGCCCACCGTTTCGGCCCGACGGTAGTAGCGCACGGCCATCAACTTTCGCAGCGAGTAGTTGACCACGCCGGTGTTGCCGGCGCCCAGGAGATTGCCGAGGTACTCGACGGGAACCCTGGCCTTGTCGATGGCATGGAAGAAGTCGTCGGAGTCGGTGGAAATAGTGCCGTTATCTTGGCTACTAGTGACAGGCAACAAGGGCGGCACATAGAAGAGCATCGGCAGTGTTCTGAACTCTATGTGCGGGGGTAATGCGAGCCCCCATTCCTTGACGAACTTGTAGACCGGAGAGCGGAGGGCGGCATCGAGAATCGCGTCCGAGATTCCCTGCTTGCGAGCCTGATGTTGCACCTCCGGATCGCGGGGGTCGAGGATCATCGATCGATGCGCTTCGACGAGTTCCGTGTCATCGGTCATTGCTACATCGTGGATGCGATCGGCGTCGTATAGCAGCACCCCGAGATAACGAATACGGCCCACGCATGAGTGGAAGCAAGCCGGGGCCTGCCCCGTCTCAACCCGCGGGAAGCAGAGAATGCACTTCTCCGATTTTCCTGTCTGCCAATTGAAGTAGCTCTTCTTGTAAGGACATGCCGCGACGCACGAGCGCCAGGCGCGGCAGACCTTCTGGTCGATCAACACGATGCCATCTTCGCCACGCTTGTAAAGCGCGCCCGAGGGGCACGATGCGACGCATGCCGGGTTGAGGCAGTGGTTGCAGATGCGAGGGAAGTGGAAAAAAACGAGGCGCTCGATCGCGGAGAGTTGGGCACGCTGTTCCTCCGTGAGCGCGACCAGATTCGGGTCGTTCTCCGCGTAGATCGGCGAGCCGCTGAGATCGTCGTCCCAGTTCGGCCCGGCCTCGATGTCGATATGCCGGCCATCGATCATCGAGATCGGCCTGGCCGTCGGCTGATCGTCCCCTTCAGGAGCGTTGAAGAGGTTCTGGTAGTCGTAAGTCCACGGTTCGTAGTAGTCATCGAGACTAGGCATCGAGGGATTGTGGAAGATATTCGGCACGATCCTGGCCCGGCCGGTCGAGCGTAAACTCAGATCGCCGTCGCACGTCCAGCCCCCTCGGTACTTCTCCTGGTCCTCCCACTTCGTCGGGTACCCGGTGCCGGGTTTCGTCTCGACGTTGTTCCACCACATGTACTCAGTGCCCTTGCGGTCGGTCCACACGTTCTTGCAGGCGACGCTGCACGTGTGACAGCCGATGCACTTGTCCAGGTGAAACACCATGGAAACTTGGGAGCGAACGTCCATGACTCGGTCCTTCCTGCTCTTACCAGCGGAGCTCGGGCAGCCTGCGCACATACACGTGGGTATCGCGGTTGCAGCCGATCGGACCCCAGTAGTTGAAGTGATAGGTGAACTGCCCGTAGCCACCGATCATGAGATTCGGTTTGAGCCGGGTTCGCGTGAGACTGTTGTGGCCACCGGCGCGGCGGTTTCCTCTGAGTGGCGATTTCGGAACACCGTAGGTTCGCTCGGGCGAGTGGTAGATGATGCAGATGCCCCTGGGAATCCGTGCGCTCACACAGGCTCGTGTAACCACGACACCGTGATCGTTGTGAACCTCGACCCAGTCGTTGTCGGCGATCTCGATCTCCGCGGCATCTTTGTCGTTCATCCAGAAGGGCTCACATCCTCGCGAGAGCGTTGTCATCCGCTGATTGTCCCCGTAGGTCGAGTGGATATGCCACTTGCCGTGGGGCGTGAGATAATTGAGCATCATCGTCTTGCCGACAGCATCGGACACCCGAAGATCCGAATACTGGTGCGGTGTCGGTTTCGGCTTGTAGGTCGGCAAGTGCTCACCGAACTGCAAGTAGCCCGGATGATCGAGATAGAAATGTTGGCGCCCAGTCAGTGTTCGCCAGGGAACGAGATGATCGTGGTTGTATGTGTAAGGCGAGTAAGCACGCCCGTACTCGATGAGACCAGACCACATTGGGCTGCTCAGATACCTGTGAGGGCGAGTCTGCAGGTCTTCGTAAGTCATTCGAACGGAGCGCGACTTCTCGGCGATGTGGGCGAGGGGCAGACCAACCCGCTCTTCCATGTTCTTGTAGGAGCGGTATGCCAGCTCCCCGTTAGAAACCGTCGCCAGTCGGAGAACCGCGTTGCATACATCGACATCCTGCTCGATCGAAGGGTAGGTAGCGCCGTTCCATGTGGTCGAGTTGCGCGTAGTGAGCTCGTCGTAGAACTCCTCGCACTTGTAATGCGTTCCGTGCGCCCCGATTCCTTTCTCGCGAACTAGTGGCCCTAGAGAGATGTATTGGCGGTAGAGGTTTTTGTAGTCGCGGCTTACCACCTTGAGGGTGGGCATGGTCTTGCCCGGAATCGCCTCTACTTCCCCCTTGGCCCAATCGCGGATCTGCGGCTGAGCCATTTCGGCGGGAGTGTCGTGCGCCAGCGGCATGGCGACGAGATCATCCACCTTCTCGGGGAAGTGCCTCTCGGCCATCTCCGAAAAGCGTTTGGCTATCGCGCGAAATATGCCCCAGTCGCTCTTGGACTCCCAACAGGGCGGCACGGCCTCGGAAAGGGGATGGACGAAGCTATGCATGTCGGTCGAATTGAGGTCTGCTTTTTCGTACCAGGTGGCCGCCGGCAACACTATGTCCGAGTACAAGGCCGAAGTGTCCATCCTGAAGTTGAGATCGACGACGAGGTCCATCTTGCCTTCGGGGGCGATATCTCGGTAGGTGACCTCGCTAACCGAGCCATCGGCGATTTCGTCGGCGATTTCGTTGTGATGCGTTCCCAAATAGTGCTTCAGGAAGTACTCGTGGCCCTTCGAGCTCGACATCAAGGCATTGCCGCGCCAGATGAACCAGACCCTTGGCCAGCACTCGGGAGCGTCGGGGTCTTCTATCGCGAACTTGAGATCGCCGCTCTTGATACGCGAGAGCGCCTGTTCCACGATCGCGTCGCCGCCGACCGCTCCATCCGCCTTGGCCTTCTCTACGATCTCGAGACTGTTCTCGGTGAATTGTGGATAGAAGGGCAGCCAGCCGTTCTTCACCGCACGCACCTGAACGTCCATTGTGTGGCCCTTGGCGAGAGAGCCTTCCTTCTGGTTCGGCGGAACGGTGTGATAGTCGGTGAACGATTTCTCGTAGCGCCACTGATCGGTGTGAACGTAGTGCCAGCTCGGCGCGTTCTGCACGCGGGCCGTGGGAAACCAGTCCTTTCCCAATGCGATCGCTCCCCATGACTCCGCGGGCGCGAGCTTCTCTTGGCCCACGTAGTGCGCCAGCCCGCCGCCGTTCTTACCGATGCAGCCACATAGCATCAGTGCGTGTATGCCCGCTCGATACATCAAGTTGGCGTGGTACCAGTGATTGATGCCGGCTCCGATGATGATCGTACACTTGCCCCCGGTGTGCTCGGCGGTGCTCGCCCACTCGCGGGCGAACTGAATCAGGTCTTTCCGCCCAAGGCCGGTGAAGCGTTCCTGCCACGCGGGCGTGTACGGTGCGTCTTCATCGTCGTAGCTCGAGGCGTACTGCCCGGGCAGCCCACGATGAACGCCGTACTGTGCCATCAGCAGATCGTAGGTTGTCGTTACGATGACCTCTTCGCCCTCTGCTGTCGTCAACCTGCGTGCGGGAACCCCGCGCCCGATCGCTCGTGCCTCGGCGAAGTCGTCGAACTCGACCATCACGTTTTCGTCGGCGTCATCCAGGAAGCTCAAGACGGGGTCTATCGCCGAGCCGTCGGTGATGTCTTCCAGCTTCAGATTCCAATGCCCCTTGTTCTGCTCGGCCCACCTGGAGCCTACCGCCCCACTCGGGAGCTTCGGACGGTTGTCGTTCGTATCCCAGAAGAGGAACTGCCAGTCGCCGTTCTCGACATCGGCGTAGCGCTCGAGTCGGTTGGCCCGCAGGAGTTGCCCCGGTCGCACTTTGCCGTCTTCTTCGACCAGCTCGA
>CAZFNT010000066.1:10114-12628 GCA_964520315.1 uncultured Gemmatimonadota bacterium | reverse complement strand
TTCAAGGCCTTCGAGATCAATCCGACTCCGCTTCAAATCACCGATGTGTTGACCTCGCTGCAAACCGGGCTGATCGACGCGATCTACACTTCTCCCTACGCGGCGGTCGGGCTCCAGTGGTTCACGCGGGTCAAATACATGATGGACCTGCCCTTCACCGATGCGCTGGGGGCGGTGATCGTGACGAAGAAACAGTTCGACAAGATCCCCGAGGAGCACCGGGTAAAGGTGCTCGAGATCTGCCGGCGTCACGCCGCGACCTTGAACGACCAGACCCGCAAGGACCAAGAGACGGCGATCGCGCGGATGCGCAAGGAGGGAATCGAGGTCGTGCCGGTGGACGAGTCGATGGTGAAATCGTGGGAGACGATCGGCGCCAAGGCTCGGGAAGGGCTCGTCGGTAAGCTCTACGATCGCGAAACTTTGAGCCTGGTGCTCGAGGCGCTCGAGGAGTATCGCGCGTCTCGAGAGGAGTGGAACACCCGGCGATAAGCCGCGAAGGAGCAGCGTGAGAACGATCCTCCGGTGGATCCACGGCATTGAGCAGGCGCTTTTGGCGTCATTCCTCTTCGCGATGATCGTGCTGGGCGTGCTGCAGGTCGTGCTCAGAAAGATGGGAGCGTCGCTCATCTGGGCCGACCCGGCCATTCGCTATTCCGTCCTCTGGATCGGGTTTCTCGCCGCTTCGGTGGCCACGCGCCGCGGTCGGCATATCTCGGTGGATGCGCTGTCTCGCTTCCTTCCGAAGGGTCCGGCGCGCGCGGCTGAAATCGTTGCCGACCTCGCCGCGGCCATGGTCACTTTGATTCTCTTCGTTGCCTCATCATGCGTATTCTTGCCGCTGGAGCCCGGCGCCACTCTGCTCGCTCCCTTCGGCTGGCTCCTTCCCGATGCGGTATTCGGTACGTGGATCGACTACCTCGTCGGAGATGATGGCACCGCCTTCACGATCACTCTTGGGGAAGCGATCCGGATCCCGATTCGGGACTGGGTGGCGACCCTGATCGTGCCGGTCGGCTTCCCGAACAAGTCGCGGCGCTTTTTCGGGAGAGCGGCGGCTGGCATCGCCGGGGCCGAAGTGGAGGAGGGGGGGCGAAATGGCGGACGCCGCGGACTTCGCTGAGACAGCGGCTGGCGAGGGGGACGAGTGATGCTCTTCATCATCGCTCTTCTCATATTACTGGCCATCTTGGGAACGCCGCTCTTCGCGGTTCTGGCGGCTATCTCGATCGGGGGTTTCTGCCTTAGCGTGTACGACGCGACCGAGCCCTTCTCTATCCAGCTTCTGATCGCCGGAATGCAATCTGTGGTCGACACGGTTCGACTGACGAATCCGACGCTTGTTCCGATTCCGCTCTTCACCTTCGCGGGGTACGTCTTGGCGGAGAGTCGGGCGCCCGCGAGGCTCGTGAATGTCTCGCGCGCACTCTTCGGCTGGATGCCCGGGGGGCTCGCGATCGTGAGCCTGATCGCGTGCGCCTTCTTCACTGCGTTCACCGGTGCGTCCGGAGTCACGATCATCGCTCTGGGAGGGCTGCTCTTACCGCCACTGATCGCGGAACATTATCCGGAGAAGTTCAGCCTGGGCCTGCTGACCACTGGCGGCAGTTTGGGACTGCTCTTTCCACCCTCTCTGCCGCTGATCATCTATGCATTCGTCGGTGGGGCGGATGTCGACAAACTGTTCCGAGCGGGCATCATTCCGGGTTTCTTGTTGATCGCAGTCTTGTCGGGCTACTCGATGTTCGTCGCCCGGGGCGCCGGTGTTCAGAGAACGGAGTTCAAGCCGGCGCGAATCGGGCGAGCGTTGAGAGAGGCGACCTTCGAGCTTCTGCTTCCTTTTCTAGTGCTCGCCGGTTTCTTCAGTGGTGTGCTAACGGTCAACGAGATCGCCGCGGTCACTGCTCTTTATGTCGTTGTGGTCGAGGTGTTCATCCACGGAGATGTGTCGCTTCGTGCGCTGCCGTGCGTCATGTCGCACAGCATGCTGCTCGTGGGCGGCATACTGATTATCATTGCGTCGTCGCTGGGGCTCACGAACTTCCTGGTGGATCAAGAAGTGCCGATGGCCATACTCGAGTCGATGCGCGAGCATATCGATTCGCGGGTCGGCTTCCTCATCACCCTGAACATCTTTCTGTTGATGGTCGGGGCGCTGATGGACATATTTTCCGCGCTTCTAGTCGTCGTGCCCCTGATCAGCCCGATCGCGGCCGAGTACGGCGTGGAGCCGATCCACCTCGGCATCATCTTCCTCACCAATCTCGAGATCGGGTTCTCGACGCCGCCCGTCGGCATCAACCTCTTCATCTCCAGCTTCCGTTTCGGGCGCCCGGTTCTGGCGCTCTATCGCGCGTCGATCGTCTTCATTCTGCTGCTGCTGGGCGCGCTCGCGCTGATCACTTTCGTGCCTTCGCTCTCTTTGTGGCTGCCGGGGCTCATGGATTAGGCCCTTCTTCCGCGACGCGGCGCATCAGCTCCAACACCCGATCGATGGAGTCCGGCATCTGAATG
>CAZFNT010000066.1:0-10104 GCA_964520315.1 uncultured Gemmatimonadota bacterium | reverse complement strand
TGAATGCGCGGCCCCTCTTCCGCTACGCGATTCCACCGTTCCGTACCACAGAGCAGGCAGCGATGAAGGAGCACGATGCCGCGCTTCGCATCGGGTTGGGCCGCCACGGCGGGCATGAGTCCTCCGCAGGTCGAGGCCCTGTCCCCCGGCTCTTCTTGATCGACGTGCTTCGAGCTGAGACATGAGGGGCAGTGGTTTCGGCAGGTTTTTCGGCCGAGGGGGGGTACGTTGACCCCGCATGAGGCGCAGATAAAGCCCTCATCGCGGTGGATCATTCGCATTTCGCCCTATCATGGTGGACACTTGCAGAGGCCGACGCGATCATGACCAAGACTCGAATCTGTGCTTTTTCGACGTGTCTCATCGTGGGATGCTCCTCGCTTGAAGAGGTCGACCCTCCTCCGCCGCCGCCGGAGGACGAAGTGCTGCGCCCTCCCCTTACGGTGCTGGGTGAGTTTCCCACGGGGCCGGAGTTTCCGGTGACGGGTGATGTTTACACGTATACCGTGCTAAGAACATGGGATACGACGCCTGGTGATGGTCAGGTCGATCGAAGTGAGGCGGGCGGCCTTCGGGCGACGGTCCATGAGCCGGAGCCTTTCGGTGTTTGGAATCGATCTCTGCCGATCAGTCGTGTGCAGACATTGGGGGCCGCCTCCGACAGCACCCACTCGTGGTTCAAGCTCGATGTCTCGGCGGACAGCTCCGCCTCTTTCACCTTGATCGGGCAATACACCCCCTGGTCGGGTCTTCAGGAGTTCGCTAATCCTAGGCCCTTGCTCGGCTACCCCCTCATCACTCCGGAGCTCGGTCCCGATTCGGTGACGAGCTGGGTCGAGGCGCAAGCTCAGGTTACGCGCTGGGGACACGGGCTGCGTGATCTCATCGTCGCTTACGATGTCGAGGTCTATCGCGAGGAGGTCTGTGAAGACAACGAGGGAAACCCAACGCTCTGCACCGAAGAGGAGCTCTTCGAATCGATCAGCGGGCAGATCGAAACATACCTCGTAGAGGATCTCTGGGTGTCTCCGACCGCCAGCGCGGCCGAGAGCACATGGTACGGTCGCGATGGGATGGTGAGCTCGGTCTTCGCGTCGCGGTCGGCCGGCGAGACGATCTTCACCACGACGCGGCTCACGAGTCTGAGGGTCGACGGTTCCGCGCCCTAGGGACTCTCCGCTACGACCCCTCCACGCGCGGGACGCCTGCGCCATCCGCGGCCGGCTCGGAGAGGCGACGAATGATCTGCCCCGCCGTGTTGCTTCCGGGAATCGCCGCGATCCACTCGTTCAGTGTGGCGCGCGCGGCAACCTCATCGCCGCCCTGATAGAGGGCGTAGAACAGCGCTTGATAGAGCGCGTCGGACTGCGGCCAGCGCGCCAAACCATTGCGATACACATCAACGGCTTTTTCGGTCAGACCACCACTCATGAATACCCGCCCGACGTAAGCGACCGCGTCGGTGGATCCTCCGAAGTTGTTCAATATGTCGCTCGCCACTCTGTTGGCGTCTTCCGTACGTTCCAAACGTACATAGAGCTGCGCAAGCTGCCCGGGCACCTCCCAGCGTTCAGTTCGCACCTTGCTCAATCCGATTTCCAGCGCTTTCGCGGCGGAGGCCAAGTCTCCATCTTCCTTGAACTGTATCGCTAGCTGATAGATGATTGCGATGTAGTTGTTGAGCAGATTTCGCGTGTTGGCATCTTTGTATATTGTGTCGTCCGACAATCCGTCGTACCGGTACTCCTCGAGCAGTTTCATTGTTCTGGCCGCGTTGACATTCGCCGCTACCGGAGCCTTGTGCAAACGATACACAAACCCCTCCATCTGCAGATGGTCGTCGAGCCCCAATCGATTGCTCTGGGGCACAGTGATCGCGAAATAGACCGGCTTCTTCCAGCGATTCTCCCTGACAATATGCTCGATCATGCGGTCCTGTTTGCGCACGACCTTATTGCCGCGCCCCACAACATATGGCTTGATCGCCGCGATCTGGTCATCGCTCAGAGCTATGGAAACACGCGGCTCTCTGTCGCGCAGTTGCTCGATGTACCAATCTGTATTCAGCAGAGACAGATTCAACACACGGACGTCTCGCCGAAAACCCTCTACTTCTTGTAGATACCATAGGGGAAATGTGTCGTTATCGCCATTGGTGAATATGAGCCCGCCTTCTTCACAAGACGCCAGGATATTGTGCCCATAGTCGTTGGCGATGTGATCTCGCGATCTATCGTGCGTATGGTAGTTCGCAAGGAGCGGCTGATGCGCCGAGAAGAACACGAGGAGAATCGCCGCCAGAATCGTTACCGCGGCAGGGCGAATCCGGCTTGGAATCAGCCCCGCAATCGCACCGGCCAGCACCATGAGCAATAGGATCACGAGAGCGCCGATAGCCACGCTCTCCAGATAGCCGAAGCCCTCGGTAGCCAGTGGAACGATGTACGGAACGCCGAGAATGGCGAAGGGAAGACCTGCGACCCAGCGTGTGTCGCGAATCCACCGATTCAACGTCTCGAGGAATGCTCCCATGCCGATCCCGATAATCAGTGATGCGTATAGAAACCCGGGCGTGAAGAAGTAGTCTCGGTTGCGCACCTCTTCCTTCGCCGACACTGTACCGTCCGACATGTTGAGATAGAACACAAGTCCCACCGAGCCGACCAGCATCGCCAGCCCCAAGAGCGACCCGAGGCCGACGCTGCGGCGATAGAGCACGACAAGACCCAGCATGCCCGCAAAGGCGAATATCATGTGGGCGGATTTGTCGGTTGTCCATTGTTCGGTGAAGTTGTGCCACAGGCCCATCTTGTGGTTGTCGACCAACTGGCTTTTCCATGTTCCCCGACGTGTTAGAGCTCTCTCTAACATCGATTCGGCGCCGTACTGTTTGCGCTCGAGGAACCCCTTGAAGTTCTCCCATGTCTCGGGGTTGTTTTCGTCGATCGCGGGATTCTGCTGCGACCTGACGGGAATGTAAATGTGGGGCGAGTACCCGGCGGCCATGACCGTGAAGAGGGCAAATGGCAGCGCCCATCTGTGGTTTGGCTTCGAATCACCGGCCAACATTGCGATCAGAGTGAGAAGGAAACCGATCCCAGCCAGGACCAGGAACCCCGTGGTGTGCATCAGAACAAGGCAGGCCACAAAGGCCGTGCACCAGAGCACCGGATCGAGGAGCTTGCGACGATCTCTGAGCGCTACCATCAGAAACACCGGAACGACAAGCATCAGATTCTGCATGTGCACGCCGATACCGAGGAAGGTGAGATAGAAGATCAGTATCAGCAGGCGGTCGGCTCTTCGGTCTTCGGCTCCGTGGTACCACACGATGGCGAGCCAGGTGATCAAGGCCAGGAAAAGCATCGATGTGCCGTACACCTCGGCCTCAGTGGCGTTTGCCCAGAAAGTGGACCCGAAGGCCAGCAGAGAGGCGCCGCAGATCGAGGCTGCGAGTGCGACGAAATCGGCCGATCGCGGGCCCATCTCGGCCAACCATGGGCGAACGATCCGGAAGACGATCATGCAACCGAAAGCCGCGGCCCCGACGCTCGACAGGGCACTCAGCATGTTCACGCGCCAGGCGACCTCCGGGGCGAACGAGAGGGCGAGTGAGGTGAAGCGCCCGAGCAAGATGAAGAATGGCGTGCCCGGGGGGTGGGGGATACCCAAGATGTGGGAACATGCGATGAACTCGCCCGCATCCCAAAAGGTCAGAGTCGGCGCCACGGTGAGAAAGTAGACGAGACCCACCGTCGCGACGGTCAGGAGAAGGGCGATCCATTCCGCTGTTCCGGATATGAAGGTCAAAGCGGGGCGTGGCGGTGAGTTCACGTGGGCTTGCTCCAGCCGCGAGTAGTGGGGACGACGTCCTGGGGCGGACTCTCCGAGGATGAGGAACGTACCATTCGGGCATTCTACATGTCCAGCGAGGGCGGCATGATAGCCTGCTGGCTCGCTCCGCCCTCGCCTATTCAAGTTGCCCTACACAATCACATGGGAGACAACGCATGCGCGCAGTGCTCGCCTTGGAGGACGGGCGCCTCTTTCGCGGCCGTTCCTTCGGTGATGGGGCCCCTTCCTTCGGCGAAGTGGTCTTCCATACCGGCATGACCGGCTACCAAGAAGTGATCTCCGATCCTTCCTACAGAGGGCAGATCGTGGTGATGACCGCGCCGCTCATCGGGAACTGCGGCGTAACGCCGGAGGACGCCGAGTCGAGAGGGCTCCATCTCGCTGGAATGGTCGTGCGCGAGTACTGCCAGGTTCCCTCGTCTTGGCGCTCGCGGGAGTCGCTGGGCTCCATGTTGCGGCGTTCCGGGATCGCGGCGGTGACCGGAGTCGACACGCGCGCTCTCACTAAACACATTCGCGCGCATGGAGCGCTACGCGGCGGGATCGGTGTGGAGATGGACGAGGCCGAGCTTCTCGCCGAGGTTCGAAGCTCTCCGTCGCTGGTTGGGCGCGATCTGGTGGCCGAGGTGCGGGGACCGGCGCCCATCGATTGGGAGATTCGCTCGGCGAGCCGCTGGAAGCCGTTTCGACAGCCGCCCTACCGGCCATCCGGCGCCCGGATCGCAGTCCTGGATTGCGGGGTGAAATACGGGATCTTGAGGAATCTGCGCGATCGGGTGGAAGAGGTTCGTGTGTTCCCCTCCGGCATTCCCGCGGAGCAGATCGAGACATGGAAACCCGACGCGCTCTTGCTCTCCAACGGCCCCGGCGATCCCGCCGCGGTCGAATCAGCCCTGAAAACGGCCCGCGCGCTCTTGGGACGCTTGCCGATGATGGGCATCTGCCTGGGTCACCAGATCCTGAGCCTCGCCTTGGGAGCGCGGACCTTCAAGCTCAAGTTCGGTCACCACGGGGCCAACCACCCCGTTCAGCAACTGCGAAACGGCGAGATCGAGATCACGTCACAGAACCACGGATTCGCGGTCGACGAAGAGTCGTTGATCCGCGCGGGCGCCGAGGTGACACGCCGAAGCCTGAACGACAGTACGGTCGAAGGGATGCAACACAAAGAGCTGCGCCTGGTCGGTTATCAGTATCATCCCGAGGCCGCGCCCGGCCCACTCGACGCTTCGCCCATCTTCGATACTTTCATCGATGACATTCTACCTCGCTCAGGAAGCGTAGCCTGAATATGCCACGTCGTTCAGATATCGAGACAGTGTTCATCATCGGATCGGGACCGATCGTCATCGGGCAAGGCTGCGAATTCGACTACTCCGGAACCCAGGCCGTGCGCGCGCTCAAGGAAGACGGGTATCGAGTTGTGTTGGTCAACTCGAATCCAGCCACTATCATGACCGATCCAGAGCTCGCGGACCGCACCTACATCGAACCGCTGACGGTGTGGTCGATTTCGAAAATACTGGAAGAAGAGAAGCCGGATGTGCTTCTGCCTACTGTCGGTGGGCAAACAGCTTTGAATCTGGCTGTTCAACTGGCCGAGAGCGGCATTCTCCGCCAGTACGGTGTGAAGCTAATCGGCGCTTCGCTCGATGCGATCAAGACCGCCGAGGACCGCCGGCTCTTTCGCCAGGCCATGTCGAGTATCGAGGTCGACCTCCCGCGCTCCGCCCTTGTTTCCACGGCTCTGAACGCAGAGCAGGCAAGCCATGAGATCGGGTTTCCGATCATCGTGCGCCCTTCCTTCACGCTAGGTGGCGAGGGTGGCGGCATTGCGTACAACATTCAAGAGCTCAGCACGATCGCATCGGACGGCCTTGCCGCATCCCCCATCGACGAGATTCTGTTGGAGGAATGCCTGCTAGGCTGGAAGGAGTTCGAGCTCGAAGTTATGCGCGACCACAAAGACAATGCGGTCGTCGTCTGTTCAATCGAAAACCTCGATCCGATGGGAGTTCACACGGGTGATTCAATCACGATCGCCCCAGCAATGACTCTTACTGATCGTGAGTACCAGCAGATGCGAGAAGTGGGCCTCGCGGTGATCCGTCGCGTGGGGGTCGACACCGGAGGCTCGAATATCCAATTCGCCGTGCACCCCGAAACCGGTCGCATGGTGGTAATCGAGATGAATCCCCGTGTTTCCAGGTCATCGGCTCTGGCTTCGAAGGCGACAGGATTCCCGATCGCCAGGATTGCCGCCAAGCTGGCCGTAGGCCACACGCTCGACGAGATTCCGAATGCGATTACTCGCGAAACTCCAGCTTGTTTCGAACCGACTCTGGATTACGTGGTCGTCAAGATCCCCCGGTGGGATTTCGCGAAGTTCCCTCGCACGCCTGACACATTGACCCCAACCATGCGTTCCGTCGGCGAGACCATGGCGCTCGGGCGGACACTGCCCGAGGCTCTGCAGAAAGCGCTCCGCTCACTCGAGATCGGTTGCGCCGGGCTCGGTGCTGATCACCGGGAGGACGTGCGAACCGACGTGCTGAAAGAGCGCCTCTCGACGCCGAACCCAGACCGACTATTCCATATTCGCCACGCTTTGCTGGCCGGCTGGGGTACTTCGCAAGTTCACGCGTTGACCGGGATCGACCCTTTCTTCTTGGACCGGATCCAGTCGATCGTCGACCACGAGGCAGCGATCAAAGCGTTCGGAGACCAGCCGCTGTCTGACGAGCTGCTCCTTTCGGCGAAACGAATGGGCTTCTCCGATCGACAGATTGCATATCTGACAGGCGCCGACGAAGGAAGGCTGCGTCGCCATCGCATCGATTTGGGCTTGCGGGCCGCATACAAGACGATCGATACCTGTGGCGCCGAGTTCGAGGCCAAGACACCTTATCACTACTCCACTTGGGGAGAAGAGACCGAGGCGGCTCGCTCCGACCGGGAAAGCGTGATCATATTGGGCGGAGGCCCGAATCGGATCGGGCAGGGGATCGAGTTCGACTACTGCTGTGTCCACGCTGTGCAGACGCTTCGCGAAGAGGGCTACGAAGCGATCATGGTCAACAACAATCCAGAGACTGTCTCGACCGATTTCGATACCTCGGACAAGCTCTACTTCGAGCCCCTTACGCTCGAGGATGTTCTCGAGATCGTCGCGGTTGAGAGGCCCCTCGGTGTCATCGTGCAACTCGGTGGGCAAACGCCCTTGAATCTGGCCCGTGCGTTGAAGGCCGAGGGCGTTCCGATTCTCGGCACGACTCCGGAGTCGATCGACTTGGCCGAGGACAGGGAGCGCTTCGGCGCATTGTTGGATGAGCTGGGGATACCGAAGGCGGAAGACGGCGCGGCAACGAGCCTGGAAGAGGCCGAACGCGTCGCGGAACGGATCGGCTATCCCGTTCTCGTAAGGCCGTCGTACGTTTTGGGTGGGCGGGCCATGGCGATCGTCTACGACAGATCATCGCTCGATCGATACATCGAAGAAGCAACGAGCACGTCGCCGAACCACCCGATCCTGATCGATCGCTTTCTCGAGGACGCTTTCGAGATCGATGTCGACGCGATAGCCGATGGAGAGACGGTCGTGATCGGCGGCATCATGCAACATATCGAAGAGGCGGGCATCCACTCCGGTGACTCCGCGTGTGTTCTTCCGACGGCTCGCATTCCTGAAGGCCACCTGGCGACGGTTCGCGACTACACCAAGCGACTCGGGTTGGCGTTGGATGTTCGCGGCCTGCTGAACATACAGTTCGCGATAAAGGACGACGTCGTTTACGTGATCGAAGTCAACCCGAGGGCGTCGAGAACCGTGCCGTTCGTGTCCAAGGCGACGGGGCGCCCCCTCGCCAAGATCGCAACGCGGGTGATGTTGGGGCAGAAACTGAGCGCGATGGGAATCGAGAAAGAGATCGTGCCAAAGTGTATCAGTGTCAAGGAAGCGGTGCTGCCATTCAAGCGCTTTCCCGGAAGCGACGTTATTCTCGGCCCGGAAATGCGCGCGACCGGCGAAGTCATGGGCTGCGCGCGCGACTTCGGAATCGCCTTCTCCAAGGCCAACCAGGCCGCTGGAACGATGTTGCCTCTACGCGGTGCGGTTTTCGTGAGCGTTCACGACAACGACAAGGAGAACATCTTGCCGATCGCGAAGGAGCTGGCCGAGCTGGGATTCCGGCTCTTCGCGACATTTGGGACGGCGTCGGCGCTCCGAGAGGCGGGGTTGTCGCCTATCGACTGTAAGAAGATCGCGGATGGTCGTCCCCATGTGGTCGATCATCTCAAGAACGGCGCGATCGACCTGATCATAAATACGCCGCTGGGGAAGACCGCGCACGAGGATGAGATCACAATGCGGCGGGCCGCGCTGAACCTCGACGTGGCAACCATCACGACGCTTTCGGGCGCGGCGGCGGCGGTGCAGGCAATTCGATCCTTGCGAGCGAATCGACAGGACGTGCTCTGCTTGCAGGATCTCTATCCGGCTCGCTGACGAGTTCTATCGGCCACCTTCTTCTTCGGGGCCTTCCCGAAAACACCCCCGCACGGCGGTCACCAGATCTCGCACCCTGGCCCGGTCGACCGGCGCGCGGACTTCGCCGCCCTCTTTCACCCAGCTGCCCACGATCGCTCCGTCGGCAAGGGGAGCCAAGGTGCCGGCACAATCTGGCGTGAGGCCAGAGCCCAGGAGAACCGGGCGCTCTCCTGCCGCGGCGCGCACCTCTTCGAGCAGGGCACGATCGACTGTGGCGCCGGTCGCGCTACCGGTCACGATTACCGCGTCGGCAAGACCGCGATCAAGCGTGTCGCGGGTGGCGTCAGCCGCAGTGAGTGGCGCCAATGGTGTCGCGTGCTTGACCAACACATCGGCAAGAATCGCGGTGTTTTCGGTGCCCAGTGAACGCCGGTAGCGCAACGTGGAATCGGCTTCACCTTCGATCACCCCTTGGTCGGTCACGTATGCCCCGGTGTGCACATTCACGCGCACGAAGCCCAATCCGGATGCGGCGGCGATGCCGAGCGCTCCCCGCGCGTCGTTTCGGAGGCAGTTGACGCCGATGGGTAGCCGGTATCGGGTGCGGAGCTCTCGCGTGATCCAGGCCATTGCGGCCACCTGGTGAGGGGGAATACGATTGCCGTCAGTTCCTTTCGGGAAGGGCGCCGAACCGAAATTCTCGACGATCAGTGCGTCGATTCCACCGCCCGCCAACGCCTCGGCGTCGAAACTGGCGCGGCGCCACACGCCCTCGAAGCCCTCCGTACGGGAGTACACCGCGTCGCCGGGCATTGGAGCCAGGTGAACTACACCGATAAGACCACGCGGAACTCGATCACGAGACGACAATATTCACCAGCTTTTCTGGTATGACGACTACTTTGCGCACCGTCTTGCCTTCGATCCAGCGGGGGACGCGCCCATGCGCCAACGCGAGCTCACCCACTTCGTCGCCCCCCGTGCCACGCGCGACCTCGATCTTGTCGCGCAGCTTGCCGTTTACCTGAATCGGATAGACCAGCATATCGCGCACCAGGGCCGACTCGTCCCACTCGGGCCACTGAGTGTCGAATACCGTGCCTTCGGCACGCATCATCTCCCAGAGCTCTTCGCCCAGATGAGGGGCGATCGGGGCGATCGTCTTCACCCAGGCCTCGATAGTCGCGTGGAGATCACGACCCCAGTCGCTCTTCTTGGTTGCCAGCTCGAATGTGTAGAGCGCATTGGTGAGCTCCATATGTCGCGAAATCGCTGTATTGAACTGGAAGCGTTCGATATCTTGGGTGGCGCCCTTGACAGAATTGTTCAGAGCGAAGCGCAGCTCTTCCCAAGGCCCGCCACCGGCATCATCTTTGTCATGCGCATCAGCTATCGCGCCGGCATGTTCTTCCATGAACCGATGGACCCGTGACAGATACCGAAACATCGCGTGAATGCCGGAGTCGTCCCAATCGCCGCCTTCGATGTAGGCGAACCCGAACATCAGATACGCTCGCAGGGTGTCGCTCCCATACTGGTCGATGTAGTCCTCCGGAGTAACGACATTGCCCCGGCTCTTGCTCATCTTGAAACCGTCGTTGGTGATCGTTCCCTGGTGCACCAGACGTGAGAAGGGCTCGTCGAACCCGATATGCCCGAGCTTGTGAAGAACCTTGGTGATGAAACGGGCATAGAGCAGGTGCATCACAGCATGCTCGGCGCCGCCGACATATTGGTGCACAGGCTCCCAGCGGTTGACGATG
>CAZFNT010000065.1:0-12640 GCA_964520315.1 uncultured Gemmatimonadota bacterium | reverse complement strand
GCTACGTCGAGCATCAAATCGGTGCGGCCAACGCAGCATAAGGCCAAGAGGCGCACGGCGAAGCGCGCATTACGTGGCGGATCCTGGATCTCATCCCCTCTTGCTCGGGCGATGGTTGCGATAGCATCCGCTACGCTCCAGCCTGCACGAGAGAATCGTCCATAACGGCCCACGTTAAGTGAGAAGAGCTTGCACATCGAGGACCGAAAGAGCCCCCCTCCACGCCGCTCAACCACGATGACAGGCGCGGCGGCCCTGTGGTGGTTCGTCGTGGTCGCCGGCTGCGGCGCGGACCCCGGTGGCCAAGCTCCTCAGTCGCCGCCGGAGCGAATCCTCGGGCAGGCGCGGCCGGCCCTTCGCCCAGGCGCACCGGGCGGGGCGGAGCACGCGAGCGACAAGGCGAAGCAGGGCACCGGTGGGCCTCGCAAGGTGGTTGTTCGCCCTGATCCCGTCGCCCCTGCGAGCTACCCGCCCGTATCGAGAGAAGAGTTGAGGCGGCTCCTGCGCCGGAGCTGGCACGCGGCAATGGCCGGAGAGATCCTGCTCCATCTCGAGCCGGGTCACTACATCGTCGAGCCGCGGGGCTCTTCCGATCTCTGGAAGGTGGCCCATCATCGCTCGGTCTACGAACGGGAGAGTCGGGTGCCGCTCCTTCTCCACTCCCCCACCGATCCGCGGCGAAGGGTCCACCCGGAAAGGGTAGAGCTGGCGTCGATCGGGGCGACCCTCTTCGATCTGCTCGATGTCGAGCGCCCGGAGTGGGTGAAGGCGCCGGCGCTCGATATCGAAGCGCCACTCCCCTTGCGCGCGATCGTCGTGCTCATCTTCGACGCGCTGCCGGCGCAAATCCTCGATGAGGAGCTGCCTCGTCTGCCGGCCTTCCGCGCCCTGCGCGAGCGATCGACGGTGTACGAGCAAGCCTGGCTCGGGCACGTGACCTCGGCCACCACGGTCTCTCACGCCGTGATCGGCACCGGCGCGACCCCTTCGGTCCACGGCGTGGCGGTCAACCACAAGCCGATCGCGCCGGGGCAACGGGTCGAGGTGTTCCGGGACGGCGACATCACCCCCCTCCTGGTGCCGACCCTGGCCGATCTGTACGACCGCGCTTGCGGGAATCGTCCCCAGATCATCTCGTTCTGCAGCCAGAGCCGGGCGGCGGTCGGGATGGCCGGGCACGGAACGGCGTGGCCCGGCGGGGATCGCGATCTGGTCGTCTTTCAGCGGGATCATGTGGGCGCCCCGACGACCTGGGGCGCCGTCTACGGTGTTCCACGCGATCTGCAGGCGTTCACGCCGGAGCGCTTTCTGCGCGGGCGGGGATCGCCGTTGGCCGACTCGACCGATTTCGAACGCCGCCTCTTCTACTCTCCGTTGACGGTGGAGTACTGCGAAGAGGTGGTGAATCGCCTGGTCGACGGAAGTGAATTCGGAACCGACGCGATCACCGACCTGCTCTTCTTCAACCAGAAGGTCATGGACAACCTCGGGCACTGTGTCGGCCCTTCGCATCCCCTCTACCGGACAGGGCTGGAGGCGGCCGACCGTTTCCTCGGGCGCTTCGTGGCATCGTTGGAGCGCCGTTTCGGGGGCGCCTTTCTGCTCATCGTGACCGCCGATCACGGGATCGGTCCCACGCGCAGGCCCACCGATCCCTCCATGCATTCCCGTCCCGATCTCATGAAGGAGATCAACCAGGCATTTCGCTCCCCCCTCGGACCGGTCGTCACGAACGTGCACGATCTCTATCTCTACCTCTGGGACGAGGCGCTGCGGGCCGGCGGCTACCGGGCGAGCGATCTGAGCCGGTGGATCGAGGAGCGCTATGATTGGGTCGTGCACGCGATGCCGGTCGAAGAGGTTCTTCCGGAACACCGAAACGAAAGCGAACGATGATCCCCCCCTCCGCTCGAAACGCGTCGCCCTCTTGGCCCTCTTGGCCGCCGGTCTCGGGCTGGCCGCGGCTCCAGGCAGCGCCGCCGCGAAAGAGAAGGGGAAGGGCCGATTGCCGAAATGGTTCGAGCCGAGCCCGATCGTCGATCCGGCGGCGACCGAGTTCGACTCGGAACGGGCCTACCGGCACAACGAGAGCTCGTCGGCTCGGCCGGTGCGGATCGGCTTCTTCCACGGAGGGCGCTGCCACCACCTCTACCGCACCTATATGGGCGATTTCTTCGAGCGCCACGGCGTGAATGTCGACCTCTACACGAGCTTCCTCTACGCGCAGCTCGACCTCGATCTCACTTACAAGAACTGCGCCCACGAGTTCGCATGGCGGCGATCAGAGCGGGACCGGTCATGCGGCCGCGGAGCTTCCCCGGAGCGCCATAGGGGCGATCGAAAGCGGTGGGGTCGTCGCGTGGGATCAGGCGCATTCGGGAATCGAGAAACTGCTTGGTGGTGTAGAGATCGACGAGCACGGAGCGGGCTTCGTACTGCCGCCCGAGATAGGCCCGGTAGACGATGGCGCGGCGCCCGCCGTGGAAGTGGCCGCGCTTTCGAGCCTCCGGCAGCCCTCGCTCGCCAGGCGGAGGAGATTCGGTGTGTCGGTCTCGCGATCTCCGCGCGCGCCGAGCCGATCCTCCGCTGCGATGGACACGAAAGGCTGGGGCGGACCGAGCTCCGTCGCCTCTCGAGCACGCAGGGCGGGGGCTTCGCGCTGGGCGGGGCCACTGGGTATGCCTGGCCAACAAAGACGGTTGCCGGCCCGCCAGTGCGCAGTCCTCCCGAGGATTTTACGACTGTGTCGAAACCTCGGCTCCCGTCGATTACCATTGACACGACATGACATTGCATCTTCAATTCTGACACTGACTTCCCTCTGTGACTCGAGAACCGATTCGGTTTCCATGAGATACGCATACCCGGCGATGGACCGCCCCCATCGCACGTCCGCGCGAGCCTCACTTCTCCTGTGCGCACTCCTCACGCTCGGATGTGATCCGGAGGGAAGCCCCGTCGAGCTCGATACCGATGCCTGGCTCGATCGACTCGCCAGGTCTCACTACGCCGGGGAGTCCGGCCAGTTCTTCGTCGTTCAAGAGGACGAGGCCACCTTCGCGCACGGGAGACAACGCAAGATCCGCTATCACGCGACTCCCTTTCGTTACGACACGCACGTTCCACTCGTCGTGTACTCCCCCTCCGCGATCGCCGGTCGCCCCAGGCTCGTGCATGATCCCGTGAGCCCGATCAACCTCTCGGCGACCTGCTTCGATATTCTGTCGGTGCCGCGAACGGAGTGGGTTACCTCGAAAGCGCTGCCGATCGAGTTCTCCGGGCGGCCGAAGATATTGGCCTTGCTGATCCTCGACATGCTCTCGTACGAAGCCTACCGGGATCGTCTGGGCGCCCATCCCACGTTCAGCATGCTCGAGCGCGAGGGGATCGTCTTCGACCAGTGCGATCTCGACTATCTGACGACACATACCTCGATCTCGCACGCGGTTCTCGGCACCGGGACCTACCCGAATGTAAACGGTATCTCCACCAATTTCCGGCTAGCGTCGCGTGACCCGCGCGTTTGGAAATGGTCGAACTACTTCGAGGAGGGCGACCCTTCGCGACTGCTGCAGCCGACCTTCGCCGATCTTCACGATGCCGCGGTCGACAACCGGGCGATCGTGATCGGATTCTCGGAGCACAAGAAGGCGATCGTTCCCCTCACGGGGCACGGCACGATGCACGAATCGGGCGACCGCGATCTGGTGCTCTTTCAAGACTTGAACACCGGTGCACTGATGTCCGGTCCCGATCAAAGAGGAGTTCCCGACTACCTGAAGAGATACAGCCCACAGAGGTTCGTTTCCCACCTGCCGCAATCGGGCATCGAGGTGACGGGGTGGGCTCCGCGCAGCTACCAGGAGCTGAAGGCCCATCCGCTCTGCGTCGACTACCGCAAGCAGATCATCTTCGACATGCTCCGGACCGAAGCGCCCGGCGGCGACGACATTACCGATCTCGTTTTGATCAACATGAAGATCCTGGACGAGATCGGGCATTTCGTCGGGACGGAGACCGAGGCCCATAGACGCGCCATGAAGAAGCTCGACCAGTTCACCGGCGAGCTGATCGACATCCTCGGCGAGCTGACGGGCGAAGACTATCTGCTCATCTTGACCTCCGATCACGGGGCCGGTCCGCTCATCGGGCTCGACCACCCGAAGCGGCTTCGAGTGGAGCGCTTGCTCGAGGCATTGAATCGTCGCTACCCGGTCCGGGGTGAGACGAGCGACGACTCTGGCCGGGCGATCTTCCAGGCTTTCCGTCACGGGTATCTATGGGTCGACGACGAGCTGATCGATGCCGCCGGCTACGACAGAAACGAGATGAAGCGTTTCATGTTGAGCTATCCGACGGTCGTGGCCGCGTTCACGGAAGAAGAGATCAGAGCCCGCCAGCAAGAGCTCTTCCCCGAGCTCGATCCGGAGTCTCTGCCGAGTGTCTATGCAGGCGCGAGTGCAGATGGAGTGAACCGGGACGCTCGGGACGGAGCCGAAAAGGTGCGCGAAGCCACCTCTCCGTAGACCGAAAGGTATTCGACCGCGCCACCCAATCCGTATTAGAAAGAGGCAGACACTCCGACGGTGTCTGCTCCGCCCCCCCGAAGTCGATCGAGCCGCCCGTTTTCGTCTTGATCGAGAACCCGCAAGAGTCTGCCGATCGCTTCTGGATGGGAGCCTCTGTCCCTTTCCGCCCGAGCGGAAGCGCAGGCGAGGAGCGCGCCGGCCGCCAAGCCCCGCAGCTTCGAGGCTCTCCACCTCAAGGGTCGCGGTGAGCGCACCGGGGCGTGCATTCGCCTCAGCCCCACAACACCCACCCCAACACCAACGAATACTGCGGCCCGTACACCGCCCCCCCGAAGGCCAGATTCCTCCCCACGAAACGAAGCTCGAAGTCGTCGGTCACGCCGAGCCTTCCGGCCGCCGAAATCCCGGTATGCCAGCGCTCCCCGTCGTGATCGGCGACCAGCGACGCCTCGGCGCCGAGGGTCAGAGGACGCCGCCCGCTCGCCCAGCGCCAGACGAGCCCGGCGCGAGTATGGTGTTGCCAGAGCCCGTCAGATGGTAGATCCCCCCCATCGACCCGCCAAGCGCCCCGCCCGCGAAGGCCTCGAATCAGATCGGTCCCGGCGCTCAGGTGCGCCGTCCCCTGTCGCTCCTCGCTGAGCCGCAGCTCCCAATCGTTGGCTCCTCCGTCCCCCTCGGTCAAGCGCACCCGCCCCGTCCACCGCGTCAATCCGCCTCCGATCTCCGCAAACCAGCCGTCTCCCCGCGCGCGGATCTCCCCCCGCACCGAAAGCCCTTCCTCTCCCGTCGCCAACTCGTCGGCCAGATAGAGATGCTCGAAGTAGGTCAAGGGCCGGTGGTGCGCCGAGGCGCCGATCGATGCGCTCCAGATCTCCGCGAAAGGCGAGCGCCACTCGATCCCGCCTATCTCCGCCGTGCGGGTCAATGAGGGGGCATCCTCGAGGGCGGCGAATCGATCGTCGGTGAGGCGGCTGGTGACCCGGCCGGCATAGAGCTCCACGGCGCCCTCGCCCACCCGAATCCGATCGCCAGCGATCCACCAGTCGCTGCGAAGGTCTCGAGCCGAACTGTTGCCTGAAGTGTCGGCGAACGACGCGGCACCGCCGGCATCGTCGAGGCGGTATGCGAATCGCAACTGATGACGCTCTCCCGCCTGCGCGCTCCACTGCGCCGCGAATCCGGTATGTCTCTCTTCCATGGCGCCCAGCGAGCCGAATCCGAACACGCTTTCGAGCTCCGATCGCGACTGCTGCGACGAAAAAGTGAGCGACACTCCCTGCTCCGGAAAAGCCGCGCTCGCTCCGATCAGCGAAAAGTCGTCGCTCTGAATGTGAAGGGTTCGCTCACCCGCCTCCGGAAATGCCGCGGGGCGATCGTCCCCCGTGAGTGAGAGGTGCAGCACCCGCAGATCGATTCCCTCGACCGCGGGCTTCCAGAGCAGCGCCCGGGCGCGCTCGGAGGGCGAGACGACGAGATCGAAAAAGCCGTTGGTCGGCACCGAGGCGACGAATTGATCGGAATCCCGGCGGCGATAGTAGATCCCCCCCGAACCGAATCGGCCCGCTGATGTGCGCGCGTCGATCTCTTCCCCCGCCAGCGTGCGCGCCCGGCCGCGAATCGCTCCCAGTCGTGTGCGCGCCTCTTCCGGTGCGCATCCATCGATCGAAAGCTCGATTGCGCCCGCGCCGATGGGATGACCGATGCCGGGCGAGCTCCGCACGCGCAAATCGCGCACCAGCCCCAGCGGGAGCAGACCGAG
This sequence comes from uncultured Gemmatimonadota bacterium, assembly GCA_964520315.1. GTDB lineage: Bacteria. The sequence continues at coordinate 6,352 of CAZFNT010000065.1, read as the reverse complement.
ATCGAAGCTCGGCCCTCCGAAGGGATGAAGCGGAATCCCGTCCAGATAGAGGGGGGTCGCGGCCGGGTGGTGCCCCTGCAGCCCGACCACCTGTCGGACCCCCTCTCTGCGCGGAGCGGGGATGTCGATCTCGATATCGTTCGCCAACGCCTCGGCGAGCGTGGTCGACGGAGTCTCGTCCAGCAAAGCGGCACGGGAGCGGCCTCCAATCCAATGAGGATCGAATCGGCCCGCCGTCGTGGTGCTGTCGGGCGCCACCGCCACGCTGTCGGCCACCGTCCCGACGCTCTCGACTTCCGCCCCTGCCCCAACGCTGTCGCGATCGACCGCCACTTCCACGCTCTCGCTCCCACCCGCCAACAAGATCACCCCGGCAACCGGGAGCCATATTCGCACTCTCATGCCCCCGGCCTCTCCGAATCAAGCCCCGCCGTCGGGTACGGATGCGGCGCGCCGGTGCGCGGATTCTCGATCACATCGACCGGCGTGTCGAAAGCCTCTCGCAGTCGATCAGGTCGCAACACACTTATCGGCTCTCCGTCGCACAGAATCCGCCCGCCGCGCAGCAGCACGGCCCGACTCGCGTGCTCGGCGGCAAGCCCCAGCTCGTGCGTCACCAAGAGTGTGCCCACCCCCCGCTCTGCGTGTACCTCGCGTAGAATCGCGAAAAGCGCCGCTTTGTGCTTCAGATCGAGGTGCGCAGTCGGCTCGTCCAGCAGCAACGCTTGCGGCTCCTGCGCCAAGGCTCGGGCAAGTGCGACCCGTTGCCGCTCCCCCCCCGAGAGCTCGTCGATCTTGCGCTCCTCGAAGCGCATGAGATCGGTCGCCTCGATCGCGCGCGCCACCGCCCGTCGATCCGCCTCGCCCGGCACCCGCAGCCTCGCCACGTGGGGATGCCGCCCCATCGCCACCACCTCTCGCACCCTGAAGCCCCGCGCCTCGCTCAGCTCCTGCCCCACCACGGCCACCACCCGCGCCAGCGCTCTGCGCGATATGTCGCTCACCGCCTTGCCCAACACCCGCACCTCTCCCCCGCTAGGACGCCGCAAGATCCCCGCGAGACAGCGCAGCAGGGTCGTCTTCCCCCCCCCGTTCGGCCCGAGCAGCGCCACGATCTCGCCCCGCCGCACTTCTATGTCGACTCCCTCCAGCACCGATCGCTCCCCGAACGAAAAACGCAGCCCCTTCGCCTCGAGAAGCGGCGCGCTCATGCTTCCGTCCGCCGCGTGGTCAGCAGATAGAGGAAGAAGGGCCCCCCCAGGAGCGAGGTCACCACTCCCACCGGCAGCGGCGAGGCCGTCAGGTTCCGAGCGAGCAGATCGGAGGCGGTCAAGAGCCCCGCGCCCCCGACCGCCGCCAGCGGCAAGAGCCTGCGATGAGCCGGCCCCACGACCATCCGCACGGCGTGGGGTACGACCAACCCCACGAAGCCGATCAGTCCGGTGAACGAGACGACGCAGCCGACCAAGAGCGACGAAGCGAGAAAGAGCAGAATCCGCACCCGCTCGACCGAAACCCCGAGATGCGCAGCGGCCTCGTCGCCGAGACACAGAGCATCCATCTCGCGAATATGGGCGAAAGCGAGCGCGAATCCGATCGCGATAAGAACGCACGACACCCGAAAAGCGGTCCGTGTCTCAGGCACGAAGGGATGATCGAGATTGCCCATCAACACGGCGACGATCCCCGGCAGCATCTCGCGCGAGAGGGTCATCAGCACCATGATCACCGCCCCCAGAAAGAAGCCGACGATCACGCCCGCCAGCAACAGACGCTCCCGCGGCACACCGCCACCGGCCGAGCGCGCGATCGCGTAGACCAGCATGGTGCTCCCCGCCGCGCCCACCAGGGCGAAGAGGGGCGGAGCCAGCGCCATCCGGATCCCCAGAATCAGCGCCAAAGCCGCGCCGCAAGCCGCCCCCGACGAGGTGCCGAGCACATAGGGATCGGCCAGGGGGTTCCGCAGAACCGCCTGCAGGACCGTGCCGCTCACCCCGAGCGACGCCCCGGTCACCAGCGCTAGAATCAGCCGGTCGACCCGAATCCGAAGAATCGCCTCGGTCGCCGGCGCGACCCCTCCCCCACCGGTGAAATGCGCGAGCACCTCCCCCGCGGGCAGCGGAATGCTCCCGTAGACCAGGGCCGCCGCCGCCACTGCCACCGTGATCGCCACGATCCACGCCCCCAGAACGGCGGTCCTCACGGCGCCTCCGCGCCATCCCCGGCGATCGCCGCCGCCCGCTCCGGATAGAAACAGCGAAGGAGCGCCCACGCCCCTTCCACCGCCCTCGGGCCGGGCCGCACCAACAAATCGACGTCGATATCGGCACAAATCCGCCCCCGCCGCACCGCGTCGATGCTCTCCCAGCCTGTGCGCAGCTCATGCGGCACTCCCAAACTGCGCTCATGCGCCGCCACGATCACGCGCGGATCGGCCAGCACCACCGCCTCGGGATCGATCCGCGAATACGATTTCGGCAGCTCGCCCGCGATGTTCCGCCCACCCGCGAGCTCGATCAGGCTGCCCTCGAAGGAGCGTGAAGTCACCGTCACGAGAGGGCCCGGATCGACCTCGAAAAAGACGCTCACCCGCTCCTCGCCGGGCAGATCGGCCACCGCCGCGCGCACCCCCGCGAACTCGCGATCGATCCGCTCCGCGACCGCATTCGCCCCATTCTCGCCACCGAGAAAAGTCCCCATCTTTCTGATCGATTCGGCGAGCCCACCCACACTGCGCGGAAAGACGGTGTAGACCTTGATCCCCGCGCCCCGCAGCGCCCGGTGGATCCCCTCCTGCACGACACTCGTCACCAGCACCGCGTCGGGCGCGAGAAAGAGAATCCTCTCGAGCTCGGGATCGGAGAAGCCCCCCACGCGCGGCAGCCGGGTCGCCGCCGGAGGATGGTCGCAGTAGCGGCTTACGCCGACTAGCCGCTCGCCCAGCCCGATCGCGAAAACCGTCTCGGTGACCGCGGGAGCGAGGGAGACGACGCGCATCGGCGCGCGGGCGAGCTCGATCGATCGCCCCAGATCGTCGGTAAGCTCGGCGGCAAAGGCGGAGCCCCCGCTTAGGCAAATCGCCATCCCCAGAAACACCAGGATCCGCATCGGGAGAATCATCGCAGGAGCCTCACCGACCCGAAGGAATCGCCGTCGAGTCGCACCTGGTACCTTCCCGAGGGGAGTGGAAGCGATACGCTATTTCGACCATCCCAACGGATCGCGACGCATCCCGCGGGCAGTTGCGCGTCGTGCAGGCGCCGTACGTGCTTGCCCGCCCCGTCGTAGAGATCTACCTGGTGCCGCCCCGCCTCGGGAACCGAGAGAAGTATCCGCACATGGCGGCGATCGGAATCGGCGCCACTCCGACTCTCGTCACCGCGCAAGGCGAACGCGAGCAAGGGGGCCAACGCCAGAAGGGCGGCGAGGGCGGTCGATCGGAGCTTCGGCTTGGCCATGGCTCACTGAATCCGGTAGGTCTGCTCGAGGCTTTCCGATTCCCCTCGGAGCTCGAAGGTCCATCGGTTGCCGAGGGCCAGAGGCATATGGTCGTCGCTGAAGCGCAGGCCGTCGCGTGTTTCGTTCCCCTCGATCTCCACGGCCTGGAGCTCGGCTCCGACCAGAAAGCGATCATCGTTCCGCTCGACGGCGACCAGGCCGATCAGCGGAGCGAGCAAGAAGATCGCATCTCCTTGCTCCTGATCGCTTGTGCGGCGAATCTTCATGCAGTCCTCGAAGGTGCCCGCGGCGGTCTGAGCGGTGGTGTCGGTCGCGACGATCGTCCAGGTGATGATCTCACGCACCGTGCCCTGATTCGGGATGGAGAGCTGAACGGTGTCGGCCCAGGTCGCTCCCAAAGGAGCGGGAAGCGAGATGAAGGGATCGCCCAGCAGCACGTCGAGCAGATCACCGTCGACACCGGCCGGACAGAGCGCGCCGCCGCAATCGCCGTCGAGCCGCCCCTCGGTCTCGTCCTTGGCGAGCAGAACATCTTCGGCGCTGCCCGAGACGAGCCAGCGCAGCAGGAAAAGATCGGATGGAGCCGAGGGCGCCGTGGGGCGCGGCTCACAGCCGAAGATCGCGACAGCGAGCAGAGAACCAGTGCAGAACGGGACCGGGTGGCGTCTCACGGGTCAGGGGTAGAGCCGCTGCATCGTTCGCGGGAAGGGGATCGCTTCGCGCAAGTGATCGAGTCCACAGATCCACGTGACCACCCGCTCGAGCCCCATGCCGAAGCCGGCATGCCGAACCGAACCGTAGCGACGCAGATCCTTGAACCAGGCGAAGGCTTCCTGCGGCAGGTCGTGGTCGTCGATCGCCTTCTCGAGCTCTTCGAGCGATTCCATGCGCTGCCCGCCGCCGATGATCACCCCGTACCCCTCCGGGGCGATCATGTCGACACCGAGCACCCGCGTCGGATCGTCGGGATCGGTCTCCATGTAGAAAGCCTTCACCTCTTTGGGCCAGTGAGTCACCATGAGCGGCCGGTCGAAATGCTCGCCGAGAATGGTCTCGTCCCCCCCGCCCAGATCGGAACCGAAGGGTGTGTCCGAGCCCGCCGGCCCGAGAATCTCGAATGCCCGGTCGTAGGTAATGCGGGGGAAAGGGCTGTCGTCGACTACCTTCTCGAGCGGTGCGAGATCGCGCTCGAGCGTCTCCAGATCGCCCCGGCGCTCTTCCAGCGTGCGCTCGATGATTGAGCGAACCAGCCCTTCCGCCAGATCCATGGCGTCGCCGAGCTCGCCGAAAGCGATCTCGGGCTCCATCATCCAAAACTCGGTCAGATGGCGGCGGGTCTTCGACTTCTCGGCGCGGAAGGTCGGCCCGAAGCAGTAGACCTTGCCAAGGGCGAAGCAGGCGGCCTCCATATAGAGCTGCCCCGACTGCGAGAGGTACGCCTCTTGGCCGAAGTAGTCGGTTTCGAAGAGGGTCGAGGTGCCCTCGCAGGCGTTCGGCGTGAAGATCGGCGCATCGACCAGGTAGAAGCCCTGGCTCGCCATGTAGTCGCGGATCGAGCGAACGATCTCGTCCCGAATCCGCAGGACCGCATGCTGCCGCCGGGAGCGGATCCAGAGATGGCGGTGGTCCATCAAGAAGCCGGTGCCGTGGGCCTTCGGCGAGATCGGATACTCCTCGGCGATCTGGACCGGCCGAATCGAGCTCAGGCTCAGCTCGTACCCCCCGGGAGCCCGTTTGTCTTCGCGCACGGTGCCGGCCGCGATGAGCGACGACTCTTGCGTCAGAGCGAGCCCCGCCTCGAAGTCGGCCTCGTCGATCTCGCCGCGAAAGGCCACTCCCTGAACGATCCCCGTGCCGTCTCGAATCAGCAAAAACTGCAGCTTCCCCTTCCCTCGCTTATTGAAGAGCCAACCGGCGATCTCGACCTCTTGGCCGACGTATTCACTGAGTCGATCCACCGTTGCGCGGGTCATGGGGTGCGGGTCCTCGGATTCAGGGGTAGGTCTCATCGTACCGAAGGGGCGAGATTACAATGGGGGGCGGTTGGCGTCCACGGCACGGCGCTCCCCCCCCGACCTTGCGAGATGGCCGTGAGCCCCGAGAGCAGCGGCTAAAGCAACAGGTGGTTGCGCGACAGGCTCCCCGGGCGCCACTCCCACCGAATCCGGAACCGGGGAACGCACTGCGATCCGGTTCCGTGCCGGCCCGCCAGGCGAACCCAGCGGCTCCGCTCCGGCCGAACCTCCCCCCCTGCGGAGCCTGATCGGCACAAGGCGCGGCACGCCCCTCTTTGCGGCGCAGGCTCGTGCCCGACGGCTCTTCGCGCTGCTTGGTGGGCATTGCGGCCCAGGCCGGCACGAACTTGACAGCCGCTGAGGGCAGGCCCCCGTGCAGTTGAAACTCGCCACACCAGACCGGCGCGAAGTTGAGAGTCCCCACGCCAGGCCGGGCCGAACTTGAGTTTCGCGGCGAGTCGGCCGATTCGTCAACCGATGCGCAACGACTTGCGAGTCCGAACCGCCCACGGCCGGCCGGAATGTTCAATTTCGCGCGACCCTGCCGTCGGCGATTTCAACTTCAGGAGACCCTGCCGTGCCCCCTGGCACCCTCGGCGCCGCTATGGCGCTCTCACGTGGGCCGCTACGCCGCCGGAGCCGTGCGTCCTCGACTCGTAGCCCCGGAAAGCGCGCAGCCCCGGCGACCCGCTCTACCAGCGCAACTCCTCGCGAATCCGCAACCGGCGCCCCGTAGACCGCCTGGCGGCTCACGCCGAAGTGTCGCGCGATCACCGTCACAGAGAGCCGCGTGTGTTCGCGCGCCGCGCAGATCGCCAGCCTGCGCGCCGGACCCCTGCCGCGAAGCGCCACCACCGGCAGGCGAAGAACCTCGCTCA
>CAZFNT010000064.1:10787-12652 GCA_964520315.1 uncultured Gemmatimonadota bacterium | reverse complement strand
GTGTGTAGCGGGCTCCGTTAGGGGACTGGAAGAGCTCGGAGTCGCACAGAGATTCCTCGAGCTTCGAAGCCCTCACTTCCTTCTTCTTGATGCGCATCTCGATCTGCTCGAGCCGGCGGGCGACCTTCCGTTGCGCCGCGCTGGCCCGGGCGGAGGGCTTTGCCTTCTCGGGGCTGTCCACAGCCTCTGTCTTTGCGTCATTGGACTTCGATGTCACCACGGCGCGGGCGACGCGCTCCTCTTCGGCTCGCGCTTCCCGCCAAGCCTCGAGCTCCGACCAGGTGCCAGGATAGAGCATCGCGCGGCCTTCGCTCAAGTACAGTGTTTTCGTGCATACACGATCGAGCACGCTGCGATCGTGCGAGACGAGCAACACCGCACCACGGTAGTCCCGAAGCGCATCTACCAGAATATCGCGCGACACCATATCGAGGTGGTTCGTCGGTTCGTCGAGAAGCAGGAGATTCGCCTTGCGCAAGAGCAGTTTCGCCAACCCGAGCCGCCCCTTCTCGCCACCCGACAACACCGACACTTTCTTGTCTACATCGTCGCCGCTGAAGAGGAATGCGCCGAGGATGGAGCGTGGGTTCCGATTCGGTAGTTGCTCGGCGTCCGCCAGCAGCTCATCTTGCACCGTTCGCGCCGGATCGAGAACGCGCGACTGGTCCTGAACCAGAAAGGCGGGGATTGTCTTGGTGCCCATCAACACATCGCCCGCCGTTGCACGCTCGTGCCCCACGAGGAGCCGCAGCAATGTCGATTTGCCAACGCCGTTCACACCCACCACACCGATCTTGTCCCCCCGTTCCACCGAAAAACTCACACCCGAAAGCACTGTTTTTTCGCCGTAGCAATGTCCGACGCCCTCGGCCTCGAGCATCACCCGGCCGCTTCTGGGGGGCTCCGGGAACTCCACACGCACTCTGGGGCGGCTATCGAGCGGCGGCAGAAGCTCTATGCGATCGCGCACCTTGATCCGGCTCTGCACCTGCTTCGCCTTGGTCGCCTTGTAGCGAAAGCGCTCGATCCAAGCCGTGAGCTCATCACGCTGCTGCTGCCGGTCGATCCTCGTCTTTTCGTACACCTCGCGGCGGCGAGTCCGCTCCATCAGATGCTTGCCGTAGTCCATCCGGTAGTCCTCGAGCCTCTGCCCTTGGAGCTCCACGACCCGCGTCGCCAATCGCTCGAGCAGGTAACGATCGTGCGTGACGATCACCACCGCCCCCCGAAAGCTCAGGAGCTCACCCTCGAGCCAACGCACCGACTCGATGTCGAGGTGGTTGGTAGGCTCGTCGAGAAGGAGCAAATCAGGCCTCGAAAGCACCAGCTTCGCCAGCGCCACCCGCATCTGCCACCCCCCCGAGAGCTCGCCGATCGGACGCCGCATCTCGTCCTGACTGATCCCGAGCCCCGCGAGCACTCGCGCCGCCTCGGCGCTGGCGCCGTAGCCACCGAGCTCCTCGAAACGGTGCTGAAGCGCCCCCGCCCGTTCGGTCAGCCTGTCCCGCTCCTCACCCTCCGCTTCCGCCTGCTGATCGTGAAGCTCGCCGATCTCCGCCTCGATGCGGCGAAGGGGCCCCAGCGCCTCCATCGCCTCGTCCAGCACGATCTCTTCGGCGCGAAGAGCCACCCCCTCTTGAGGGAGGTATCCGATCTTCGCCCCGCGAGGTAGCCGCACTTCCCCCGCCTCGGGATGAAGCTGCCCCGCCAACACCCTGAGGATCGTCGTCTTCCCGGCGCCGTTCGGGCCGACGAGCGCGCACCGCTCCCTTTCGGTCACCTGCCAGGAGATATCCTGGAAGAGAACGCGGTCGCCATAGCCATGTGTGAGCGCCTCGATCGTGAACATGAAGGCGCGACTCTAC
>CAZFNT010000064.1:0-10777 GCA_964520315.1 uncultured Gemmatimonadota bacterium | reverse complement strand
GATGTAAAGAACCCCGCATAGAGCGTGTGCGGGAACTCCTCGATCGGCAAAACCAGCACGCGTCCGCCCCTGAAGCGTTCGCGCCCACGGTAGAAGACTCCATTCTTCGGACTCCGAAACTCGCGTCGATCGATGAGAACACGCTACACTGCCGCCAGGCGCGAAACCTCGCGCGAGGGTCCAGTATGCACACACAATCGAAGTCTCCTTCCGGTCGCCATCTGCGCACGTGGAGCTGCGAGGCCCCCCGGGCCGCCGTCGTGATCTCTCACGGGCTCGGCGAGCACTCCGGCCGTTACGACGAGCTCGCCCGCCATCTCGCGGGCAAGGGCTATATGGTCCGTGCTCTCGACCACCTGGGGCACGGCCAATCCCCCGGCCAGCGGGGGCACGTCGGGCGCTTCGTAGAGCTCACCGACGGTGTGAGCGAGGTGGTCGATCAGATCGCCGACGAGCATCCTTCGTTGCCCTGTGTTCTGATCGGGCACTCCCTCGGCGGGCTCGTCGTGGCTCGCTACCTGCTCGATCAGCAAGAAGAGATCGCCGCCGCCATCCTCTCCGGCGCGCTCTTCCAGGTGGCCGTCTCCGTTCCCTGGTGGAAAGAGACCGCGGGCAAGATGCTCTCCGACGTTTGGCCGCGCCTGAGCATGGCGAACGAGATCGACACATCGCTTCTGAGCCACGACGCGGCGATTGTTCGCGCATACGACGACGATCCGCTGGTCCACGACAAGATCAGCGCTCGCCTTTACACCGAATTCACCCGAACCATGGACGAAGTCCTGAGCGGCGCCGAGGAGATCCTCGTGCCGCTGCTCGTCCTCGCCGGCGCCGCCGATCGCGTCGTCGCACCCGAAGGCAGCATGCTCTTTCATCGTGACGCCGCCGCTCCGACGAAGGAGCTGCATGTCTTCGACGGCATGTACCACGAGATCTTCAACGAGATCGGCCGGGGAACAGTTCACCAGACCGTCACCGATTGGCTCGACCGAGTCTTGCTCTGAGCCAGGCGACGCCGAAAACAGATAAACAAGAGTGGGGTCCAATACCATGACGACAGACATACGCATTTTGTGCCTGACCACCGCGGCGCTTCTCGCCGGCTGTAGCGGCCCGGGGGAAACCGAGCAGCCGCCTGCAAGTGCCGGGCACGAAAGCGCGTTGCCCGCCACAACGACCGGGGCTGACACCGACAGCCAGGAAGCACCGCTCGCCATCGCCGCCGCCGATACCCTCGGCGACGCTCGGGCGGCGAGGGGCGACACGTTGGCGCTGGTGGACGCTCTCAAGATGGTGCTGGCAACCGCTTCCACCCCGGCGGAGCTGCACGGCAAGCTAGGCCGCGCCTACTTCCGCAACGGCCAGTTCGACAAGGCCGCCAGCGAATACGATCTCGCGCTCGATGCCGAACCCACGAATATCGAGTTTCAGGTCGGAGTAGCCCGCGCTCTCAGCCGCGGCAGCGGCGATCCGGCCGCCACCCATGATGCCCTCGGCAAGCTGGTAGGCAAGTTCCCCGACGCCGCGCACTTGCGAATCGAGCGCGCCAAGAACCTGCGGCGGGCCGGTGAGATCGACGCGGCGATGGAGGAGCTGCAAGCTGCTATCGAGCTCTCCGACGGCGATCCCACCGCGCAGGTGGAGTACCACCTCACAATGGGCCGCAAGCTTCGCATGGATCGGAACGAAGAGCAGGCGGTCGACGAGTACAAGAGCGCCCTCTCTCTCGATCCCGACAATGCACAGGCCACCCTCGGGCTCCACCTGACCGAGACGAAGGTGCACACGCGCAAGGGCGACCTTGACGCAGCCGTCGACGCTGCGCGCAAGGCGGTCGACGCCGATCCCACATCGACCCAGGCTCTCTACGCCTATCATTCGGCGATGGGCAAGCTGCTCAAAGAGCGCGGCCAGTACGAAGAGGCGATCACCGAGTTCATCCATTGCTCGGAACTCGCCCCAGCCTCGGCCGGCGCGGCGAACGCCTTGGGCAGCATCTACCTCGTTGCAAAGCGTTTCGACGACGCGGCGACCCATCTCAAGCGGGCGATCGAGTTCGAGCCCGAACATCTCGGCGCCCACCACGGGCTGGCCAAGGCCTACGAGCGGCTCCAATGGCACGAGCTGGCGCGCGAGACATGGGCGAAGGTGCTCGAGCTGGACGAGAATGGGCGCTACCAGCAGGAGGCCCGCTTGCATATCGAGATCATCGATCAGATCGGCGACCTGAGTTCCGCGCCGGAAGGTGCGGTAGCTCCGTAAGGAGCAACGTGGCGGCGCGCCCTCAACTCCCCGTCTGGGTGCGTTTCGCGGTTCTGGCGCTCCTGGTCGGCGGCCCGGTCGTTCTGTACAGATTGCAGTGGTCCACCCCCGACGACCAGAAACAGGCCGCCAAGCTCGGCACGCCCTCCACCCCGAAGGAAAAGCCCTTCTCCGAGCTCTACCGCCCCCATCCCGAGCGATGGACCGCCCTCCGCCCCGGCGCCCGAATCGAGGCCCCGGTCGGTCTGGGGTCAAGATACGAGCAGCTTTGGTCCGAGAGCGGCCTCAGCCACGCTGTCAGGATCGGTGGCGACGGCCTGCGTCATTCCGGCGCCTCCTGGTGGCGAATTCCCACTGCGACTCCGGCTCCAGGCGGGCTGAGAATCCTCCTCATGGGGGATTCCTTCGCCTTTGGCTTCTATGTTGACGATGACGCAACATTCGCATCTCTTCTCTCGCGACGCGATCCCTCCTCCCGCGTCAATGTCCTGAACGCAGGCGTTCCCGGCTACAGCTCCGCACAGGGGTTTCTCTATCTGCGGGAGCTTCTGCCGCGCTATCGACCCCACATCGTTCTGCTGGCGTTCGGCACGAACGACGCACGCGATGCCGCGACCCGTTCTCCTTCCGGCTACGAGCGCCTAACCGACGGCGACCTCCTTGATGCCCTGCGCGCGGCCATCGAGCGGCCGGGTGGACGTGACGCATGGACCGCCGACCCCTGGGCGGTCGTACGATCGCTCCCGACCGGCGGCCTCGATCGGCTCCGTCGGAGCTGGATCTACCGGCAGCTTCGTGATCCCCTCGTCGCCCTGAAGCGGCAGTGGACCGAGGAGCCCGCGCGCGAAGATCTCCCCCGTCCCCCAGGCGCGGCGCCCGGAGCGGTCCGCCGAGTGCCCGCGGAGGAATACGAAGCGATTCTGCACGCGATGATCGACCGTTGCCGCGCCGCCGACGCCGAGCCGATCTTCATCGCGCCAACCCTCGAACCGGACTACCGTGCCGCAATGCGTCGCGCCGCCGACACCGAGTCGATCCCCCTGCTCGACGTCCCCGCCCTCTTCCGGCGCCACCGAGAGACCCAGCCGGCCGGCGCCACCGAGCGCTCCCATCCCTGGCTCGACACCTCGGTGGATGGCGTCCATCCCAACCCATTGGGACACAAGATGATCGCTGATGCATTGAGCGATTTGTTGGATGGGGGGGACGATCCGTCTCTTCGAGTGCCTGAGAACTGCCAGGCAAGGGTGCGGGTTCGTTCCATTTTGGAAGTGGACGTCGAGAACGATGCTCCCGCCCGCTGTGCTCGGAGAATCGGGGCGATCGATGCCCTACTCACGCAGTCCCCGCCGGCGCGCGTCAACACGTCGCTGGATTCACTCATGACGCAGCTCGCCGAGCCCTGCCGCGAGCACTCCGCCACGCGCATGCTGCTGGCCGCGGCTCAGATCTCTCTGGGCCGAAACGAAGACGCAATGACGCAGCTACAGCCCGCCATCGACGCACTCCCCTGGCCGGGGGAGCCCCACCTCGTGCTTGCCGCCGAGCTCCAGCGAGCAGGGCGCGGCGACGAGGCGCTCCCCCTGATCCGCGCCCTCGTCCGCCACGCGCCCGGCACTCCGCTAGCCGCCTCCGCCACCCAGCTTCTGCCGAACGATGTCGATCCCGATGGGCGCTTCGAGCACGAGGCCGGCCACGCCTGGCTCTTCGATCTGCATCCGGAGTTCCCGCGTGCCGCCGGCGACCGTGAGCGATCTCGGTTGGTCCTGCTCGAAGATGGTGTCCCTCTCTCCACACCAAAGTCGCTCCACGACGACATACGCACGCTCGGCCTGGGCCGATACAGCCACTGGGGCCCCGTGGTCTATTTTGCCACGAGCGACAACTCCGATCCGAACCTCAATGGGCGGGTGTATCGGGTAGACGTCAGGGACCCCGCGGGGGCGCGCTGAGCTCCGGCGAAGATCCCCCGCTCGCTGGACCTCATGAAGGCAGACCTGGTGGATCGAGCGGTCGCGTGCACGCCGGGGAGCGCGGCTTTCCGGCCGCCGACCGGATCGACGTTGTGGGTTCGACGAGTTTGCTCGCTGGTCCCGGCCCTGTCACGCTCGATTGCGCGAAATCGGGCCTTCGGAAGCGCCGCCCGTCAAGGCACATTGCCATCATGCGCCTGGAACACGAATCGTCCGATGACGTGAAGGCGAGGGTGCGCGCCATCGTGGAGCAGCACCTCGATCTTCGACGGTATCGTGTCTTCTTTTTCGGCTCGCGCGTGAGCGGCAAGGGCGATGAGCGCTCTGACATCGATATCGGGATAGACGGCTCCGAGGCGGTGCCGGGCGATGTGTTCGAGAAGCTGCGAGATGCTCTCGCCGAGATCCCGATTCTCTACACGATCGACCTCGTCGATCTCGCTCGCGCGAGCGAGAGATTCCGCCGGGTGGCGCTCGAAGCGATCGAGGAGATCTAGGACCATGCCCGCCGAGCTCGACGCCCTTTTCGCGAACTTCTCGAGCGCCCTGGAGCGCCTGCGCGATGTGCTCGCCCAGGAGAAGAACGAGTACATTCGCGATTCCGCGCGCAGGCTTTTTGGGGCCTTGTTGGCGGGTCTTGGGAACTGCCCTCGGAGGGTTGGTGAAGGAATGGCTCCCCGGATTGAATGAGCACTTTTCCTCTTGCTTTCATACCGACCAGTCGGTATGTTTCATCCCATGGCACCCCAAGAACGCTTCATCGCAACTCACTCGCGCATCATCGACGCCGCGCGGACGCTCTTTGTCGAGCGCAATTTCGCCGACGTGACCATGGACCAGGTGGCCGGAGCCGCGGAGGCCACGAAGGGGGCTCTCTACCACCACTTCGGCTCCAAGGAAGAGCTCTACCTCGCCATGCTCCACGCCGACTTGGCCGAAAAAGGGGAGATCTTCCGCCGGGCGGTGGCGATGGAGGGGAGCTGTCGCGAGCGCCTGGCGCGCCTCACTCTCGACTATTTCAATCTGCCGCGCACGGCCCGCGAAGTGATCACCCTGGTTCGTCGCGATATCAACGTGTTCACCGGCGAGACCCGCGAGAGACTGGTGCGTGCCTATCAGGGTGCGCTGCCCGAGCAGGTCCAGGCGATTCTGGCCGACGGGGTCGCCTCGGGTGAGCTGGAAGCCTCGGATCCCAGGCTTCTTTCTTGGTCCTTCGTGGCCCTGGTCGAGATTTCGCTGAGTCCCCATGCGGGTCGGGTCTTTCCCGCTGCGTCGGCCAGAGTCGACCACGTCCTCAACCTCTTTCTCAGCGGTGCGGCCTCTCGCCGTGGCGCTCTGCAACAAACATGAGTGAAGACGTATTCGATTCCTGGCGCGGGCATGCTCTCGATGAGGTGCTCTACCAATGCCGCGAGCTCTACGAAGACACCGACTTTCCCACCGTCAGGGCATGGCGCGACAAGGGGGGGAAAGTGCTCGGCCATTTCCAAGTCTACTTTCCCGAAGAGATCGCTCATGCCGCCGAAATGCTTCCCGTCAAGATGCGGGGCGGCAACATTCAGCCCGACAAGGCCGATTCCCGTTTCGGCAGCTATCTGTGCTCCATCATCAAGACCTCACTCGAGCTGGCGCTTTCCGACAAGATCAAGCTCGATGCTTTCGTTACGCATCCGATATGCGACGCCGCGCGCAACCTCGGCGCTATCTGGGGACGCAACTACGACTACCCCTGCGAGATTCTCTATCTGCCGCAGAACCCGAACTCTGCGGCCTCGGCCGAATACCTGCGCGGTGAGTACGATCGTCTCCAGCGAAGGATCGAGAGCGTGGCCGGGTTCGAGATCAGCGACGAGGCATTGCGCCACTCCATCGAAGTCTTCAATCTCAACCGCGCCCTTATGCGCGAGCTCTACGAGATCAAGCGACAATCTCCCGAGAAGATCGCCGCCGAGGACGCTTATGCACTTGTCGCCCTTGCCGGAATCCTGCCCCGGGAGGAGCACAACGAGTTGCTCGCCTACGTCCTGCCGATGATCCGAGAGAGCGCGGCCAAGCAGGAAGACCGCATCCGCATCGTCTTCGAGGGTGCGTTCTGCGAGCAGCCGCCATTCGACATGGTTCGCTCGATCGGCCGATCGGCATATGTCGTCGACGACGACTTCATGATCGGTTTGCGCTGGATCCTATCCGATGTGCGTCCGGGCAAAGAGCCGCTCCGAGATCTCGCGGGCGCCTACATCGACGATTCCTCCTACAGCCCCGTGCAGCACGACCTGCGCAAGCGCAAGGAGGCGATGCTGGTCGAGCGCGTGCGCGCGGCCAACGCCGACGCAGTGATCGTCACCGCCGCGAAGATGTGCGAGCCCGGCCTCGAAGAGCAGGTCGCCTACATTCACGGCCTCGAGAAGGAGGGAATCCCCTTCTTTGTCAGCGAGTTCGAGGAGAATCAATCATCGTTCTCCGACCTCGAACTACAGCTAGAGACATTTATGGAGAACCTCCTTTTCGCTTGAGACGGCGGAGGAAGCGACATGACCGATCCAACACAAGAAATAGTCGGCCGTGGCAATCGCGAGGGCGCCGCCCTCTTTCGCGAGTGGTTCGGCGGTCTGAATGAGGCGGCCGAGGAAGGTCGTCAGGCCGCCTACGTCTTCGTGATGGGCAGCTTCAACGAGATTCTCAAGTCTTTCGATCTGCCGGTCGTCTTCCCTGAGATCAACTCGTTGCAGACCGCGGTGCGCCGCGTGGCCCATGAGTACCTTGAAGAGGCGGAAGACCACGGCTATTCGCCGGATATATGCGGCTACGTCAAGGCCGACATCGGCACGCAGCTGCGCGGCGGCGAACATCCGATGGGGCGCATTCCAAAACCTTCGATCGCCGTGCTCACGAATGCATGCAACACCTATCTCAAATGGGCCGAGGCATGGGAGCGCATGTACGAGATGCCGATGGTGACCATCGACATTCCCGGCACGCGTTATGCCGGAGGCGAAACCTGGAGCGGCGACCGCGATTTCGAAAACGACCGCAAATATGTAGAGACGCAAATTCGCGAGTTGATCAAGACCTGCGAAGAGGTTACCGGCAAGCGATTCGACATCGACAAGCTGCGCGAAGTGATGGGGCACGCCAACGGAGTATCAAGGGGCTGGAAGGCACTACTCGATCTGAATAAGTATCGCCCCTCGGTCTTCAGCGCGCTGACCGACGGCACCATCTACCTCGGGGTCGCAAATGGTCTGCGCGGGGACGAGCGCGGCTCCAAGTACTTCGCGGATCTCGTCGAAGAGATGGAGTACAAGGTTGCCAACAAGATCGGCACCACGACTGAAGAGGAGTGGCGACTGATCTTCGTCGGCGTTCCCTGCTACCCGATCTTCCGCCGCTTCAACGAGCTATTTACCGAGTGGAAGGGCACCTTCGTGCACTCCACCTATCTTTGGTTCGCTTCGGGTGGCTCCAACGTAGGTTTCGAGTACGAGTTGGCCGATCCTATCGCCAGCCTGGCTGAAGGCACGTTGATCTCCGTACGCGATTCGATGGACTCGATGTTCCATCATGACCGCGTGGTCGAATCGATGCTCGACGGATTCCACATCGACGGTGTCGTCTATCACCCGATCAAGAGCTGCCGAACCGTTTCCACCGGGTTGGCGGACGGCCGGCGCGCACTCGGGGAACGCACGGGCGTGCAAGGCCTGTTCATCGAGTCCGACATGATGGACCGTCGCGTCGTATCGGAAGCCCAGATGAAGAACCGCGCCGACGCCTTCTTTGAAGGCCTGGCCGCTCGGCGCAACCAGGAGCTCGTTTCTCAGTGATCAGCTCAACTCGCTACGACGAAGGAGACCTTCGCAATGGCATACGCAGCAGGAGTCGACGTAGGTTCGACCCAGACCAAGGCCGTCGTCATCAACGAAGAGCGCGAGCTCGTTGCGACCTGCCTAATCGACACCGGCGCCAACGTCACCAAGGCCGCCGAGAATGCTTTCAAATCCTGTATCGAGGAAGAAGGCATACTCGAAGAGGAGATCGAGTGGGTAATCGGCACCGGCTATGGGCGCTACAAAGTGACATTTGGCAACGCGCAGGTCACCGAGATCAGTTGTCACGGTCGCGGCGCGACGCATATCTTCCCCGGCACACGCACCGTGCTCGACATGGGCGGGCAGGATACCAAGGTCATTCGAGTCTCCCCCGAGGGTGAGATCGAGGACTTCTGCATGAACGACAAGTGCGCGGCCGGCACCGGACGATTCCTGGGCGCATCGGCCTCCGCCCTCGACATTCCCCTCGATGATCTCGGCGCCACCGCGCTCGAATCCGACAAGGGGGTTGCGATCTCGACAACCTGCACGGTATTCGCCGAATCGGAAGTGCTCGCCTGGCTCGGAAAGGGCAAGAAGGTGCAAGAGATACTGTGGGGCGTGCACGAATCGATCGCCAAGCGCTCGATCGGCCTGATGCGCCGAGTCGGCATCGAAGGGGAGATCACGTTCACCGGCGGCGTCTCTCTAAACACCGCGATGGTGAAGGCGATGGAGGATGTGCTGAACGCACGGCTCAACATCTCCGACAAGTGTCACTACGCGGGCGCGCTGGGTGCGGCGCTCTTCGCCATGGACCATATTCATGCAAGCCGCGTACCTCACCAGCTCGCCGAGGGAGTTGCCCGATGAGCATCACCGCTGGAATCGATGTCGGCTCGACCTACACAAAAACGGTGTTGCTGGATGTTGACAACAATATCGTTGCTCGCCACCAGATGAATACCGGATTCAAGTTGGCCGAGGTCGCCGAGAAGTGCTTCCATGCCTGTCTCGCCGCGGCCGACCTCACGAGCGATGACGTCGCCTACATCATCGCAACGGGCTACGGTCGCCACCAGGTCACCTTCAAAGATGTGATGGTGACCGACATCACCGCCAGTGCGCGCGGATGCCACCTGCTCTTCCCCGATTCCCGCACCGTGCTCGACGTCGGCGGTCAGACGATGAAAGCGATTCGCCTGGAGCCCGACGGCAAGGTCAAATCGTTCCGCCAGAACGACAAATGCGCCGCCGGCACCGGCGCGTTCCTCGAGAAGACCGCGCGCTACATGGGCTACGAAACCAACGATATCGGGGGCCTGCTCGACACCTCGCGCGATCCTGCCGAGATCTCAGGAGTGTGTGCGGTGTTCGCCGAATCGGAGGTCATCAACCAGCTCAGCCTCGGCACGCCTCCCGCCGACATCATGCAGGGCGCCATCGAGTCGCTGACGACCCGAGCTGTGCAGTTGATGAAACGGGTCAAGGCCGAGCCCGGACACACTCTGATCGGCGGCATCATGCGCTTCGGCACGATGTCTCGCGCCGTCGACAGCCGCATCAAAGACGACATCCAGCTCCCCGGTGGCATCGAAGATCCCGCATTGCCTCAGTTCGTGACCGCGCTAGGCGCCGCGTGGCTCGCGCACCATCGCCTGCGCAAGTTGGCCAACGATGGCGTCGCTCCAGCTCCGGTCTCCGCATGATGTCACCGCGAACGAACGACACACCCGCCCCGCCCCCCGCGAACCCCGACCTGCTCGCCGCCGGGTGGGAACGCAGGAGCATGGTAGACCCCGAGCGCGCACGTGAGATGGCCGAGCTCTACGAGCTCTCTGGCTTCGAGGTTCGGTTGGCGCCACTAGCGCCGCTCGATTTCGGTCCCGCCTGCACCCTCTGCCGAGAGTCCGCGTGCAAAGACTACGTGATGGTCTACACGCCCCACCACACGCCCGCGCTCCACCCACTCGTCCACCGAGGGCCGCGCATCCCCCCGAAGGCGCACCCGCTGCCTATCACCCCCCAGCTCTACCACTCGGTGCAGTAGCATCCGCCCGCCCTCGTCTTCGTAGAGCACGACCTCGCCAACCAGGGGCCCATTCTCGTCCACCGGCGCCACCCTCACCCGCTCCCCGTCGCGAATCGCCGGGTGCATGCTGCGCCCCGACGCCCGAAACGAGAACTGACCCCCGGCGCCGAGCACCTGTCGCGCCAGTCCCCGCAGCTCATCGCGATCCAGGAACACCGGCGTGCCCTCGCTCAGCGCCCGAGTCCCAGCGCCCCGACCACCCCTCGATCGGGCACGAAGCTGAAGCGCTCCGGCGGGCAGAGCCCCACGATCCCTTCGACCAGCCCTGCCGCCAGATCGAGCTGCTCCGCCTCCCAATAGGGTGGGAAGCTCCGGGCCATCAGCGTCGCGGCCGCCTCGACCCGGTCGATCGCTCGGAACCGGTTCTCCTCGCCATGCTCCAGAAAGAGAATCCGCTCGAGAGGTGCTCCGCCGTCCGCCACCTTGTCCACATCTCCGTGCCAAGGCGTTCCAAAGACCCACGGCACTCCGTCGATGACGCGCACCACATTCCGGTCGTCGGAGAGCACCTCGAGATCGGCGATTCCGCCATCTTGGCCTCGCCCTTTCTCCTCCTCGGCCGCATCGATCAGCACCTGGCTCAGCGTGCTCTTCCCCACCCCCGATGTCCCCGGAAAGAGCAACCCCCTCCCCCGCAAACG
>CAZFNT010000063.1:979-12669 GCA_964520315.1 uncultured Gemmatimonadota bacterium | reverse complement strand
TCGCGCTCGATCGAAAGTGAAGGCGGGAGACCGGTTGACCAGGGTCGCCGATCCTCTCAGGTCGCCCGTCTTGTCCACCCTATCGGCAGATGGGTCGATTCCGCCGCCTCTCGCCGGAGCCCCGGTTCCGTGGGTGTTCTGCGGAGGCACCTGAACCATATCCGATCTTCCCAGATACGAGAGCGCCAGCTCGCGGAAAATGAAGTCCACGACCGACGAGGCCATCTTGATGTGGTCGTGTCCTTGAACGACTCCGTTCGGCTCGAAGCGCACATAGGCGAATTTGTCGACGAACTCCGAGAGGGGAACCCCGTGCTGCAGACCGAGCGAGACCGCGATGGCGAAACAGTTGGTGAGCGAGCGGTATGCCGCAGCCTCTTTGTTAATGTCGAGGAAGATCTCGCCTAGTGTTCCGTCTTGGTACTCGCCCGTGCGCAAAAATACCGTCTGGCCTCCGATCTTGGCCTTCTGGGTGAAACCGGTACGGCGGTTGGGCAAGCGACGCTTGTTGGTTGTCGAGGCGATCATCGCGTCGACGGTCTTTCTGATCGGCTCATCCTCTGTTGGATCTTCGGTCTCGTCGATCTCGTTGGCGGTCGAGCTCATCGGCTGAGAGAGTTTCGAGCCGTCTCGATAGAGCGCGTTCGCTTTGAGCATGTGGCGCCACGATTCGAGGTAGGCGTCCTTGACCTCTTCGATCGTAGCTTCGTTCGGCATGTTGATGGTCTTGCTGATGGCGCCCGAGATGAAAGGCTGGGCCGCGCCCATCATGCCGATATGCGCGCGCACCGAGATGCTCCGCGTACCGTAGCGACCGCAGCGAGACGCGCAGTCGAAGATGGCGTAGTGGGCCGGCTTCACTTGGGGCGCGCCTTCGACCGTCATCCGCCCGAGGATGTGATCGTTCGCCTCTCGGATTTCGGCATGGGTGAAACCGAGCGCTCGCAGAAGAGAGAACTCGGGATGCTCCAAGTCGGCCTGGGGGATCTGGAGCGTCTCCTTGCAGAATGTGTCACCCACGGTCCAGCGATTGAAAGCGAACTCGAGCTCGAACGCCCCCGGAAGGCATGCCTCGAGACGGTCGAGGATCGCGTCGGTGAATCCGAGCGCCCGAAGAGAATTGAGATCGATGTGTGGAGCACCATCGAGGCTCTGTGTGCCGACGATGTAATGCTCGACTTCTCGGATCTGCTGCTCGGTGTACTCGATGCGGCGCAGGGCGGAGGGCAGCCCCTGGTTCACGATCTTCAGATAGCCGCCACCCGCGAGCTTCTTGAACTTGACCAATGCAAAATCAGGCTCGATCCCGGTCGTGTCGCAGTCCATGACGAGGCCGATGGTGCCGGTCGGTGCAACGACACTCACCTGGGCGTTCCGGAACCCGTGCGCCTCTCCAAGCTCCAACGCACGATCCCAGGCGAGGCGGGCGGCGTCTCTCAGTCCGATCGGGCAGGCGTCGGCATGAATGGCGTGCGGCAAGATCGACAGACCTTCGTATTCCGAGCCGGCGGTATTGTGCGCGGCGCGCCGGTGGTTCCGGATCACTCTGAGCATCGCGTCGGAGTTCGCGGCGTAGCGATCGAAGGGGCCGATCTCGCCGGCCATCTCCGCGCTCGTTGCGTAGGCCTCGCCCGATAGGATCGCCGAGAGCGCCGCGCAGATGGACCGGCCCCGCTCGGAATCGTAGGGGATGCCCATACGCATCAGCAGCGATCCGAGGTTGGCGTAGCCGAGGCCCAGCGTTCGGTAGAGCCAGGAGCGCCTGGCGATCTCCTCGCTGGGGAACTGCGCCATCACGACCGAAATCTCAAGAGTGAGCGTCCAGAGGCGTACTGCGTGACGGAACGCGTCCAGATCGAAGGCACAGGTGTCGGAGTCGTAGAAACGAACAAGGTTGAGGCTGGCGAGATTGCAGGCCGTATCGTCGAGGAACATATACTCCGAGCACGGATTCGAGGCGTTGATTCGACCGTCGCCGGGGCAGGTGTTCCATTCGTTGATCGTCGTGTCGAACTGAACCCCCGGATCGGCGCAGGCCCAGGCGGCCTGAGCGATATCGTCCCAAAGGCTCCTGGCGGAGATCGTCTTCGCGCATTCGCCGTCGGTGCGATTGGTCAGCTCCCAGTCACCGTCGTCCAACACGGCATCGATGAGCGCGTTCGGCACGCGTACCGAGTTGTTGGAGTTCTGGCCGCTGACTGTTCGATAGGCCTCGCCCCGCCACTCGGTGTCGTACTGGGGAAAGTGGATCTCTCGGTGCCCTTGTGAAGCGAAGTCGATAGCTCGCTGCACGTAGTTCTCGGGGATATGCGCGGAGCGGGCGGCACGCACGGCCCGCGCCAGGGCCCGGTTCGCCTTTGCGTCGCGGGGATCACCCTGGTCGCCTTCGAACTCGGGACGATGGAAGGCGGAGAGGATCGACTGCAGGTGATCTTCAAGCTGCCGCGAGCCGGTGTAGAGGGCCGCTACCTTCTGCTCCTCGATCATCTTCCAGCTGACGAACTCTTCGACGTCGGGGTGGTCCGCATCGAGACAGACCATCTTGGCCGCTCTTCTGGTGGTTCCCCCGCTCTTGATGGCGCCGGCGGCTCGATCCCCGATCTTGAGGAAGCTCATCAGTCCCGATGACACTCCCCCCCCCGAGAGCATCTCGCCCGAAGCACGAATGCGGCTGAAGTTGGTGCCGGTTCCGGAACCGTATTTGAAGAGCCGGGCCTCGCGCGTCCAAAGCTCCATGATTCCACCGCTCCCCACCAAGTCGTCGTCGACCGCCTGGATGAAGCATGCATGGGGCTGAGGCCGTTCGTAGGCGTTTGGGGACTGCCGAACTTCGCCGCTTTCGTGGTCGGCGTAGAAGTGGCCCTGCGGCGGGCCCTCGAGGCCGTAGGTACTGTGAAGGCCGGTGTTGAACCACTGAGGACTGTTCGGCGCGCCCATCTGCGTGGCCAGCATGCTGCGCATATCGTCCTCGTAAGCGCTCGCATCGTCGGGGGAGTCGAAGTAACCATTTCGTTCGCCCCAGAGCCGCCAACACCCGGCGAGCCTGTCGAACACCTGCCGGGCATCGTTCTCACGGTCGAGCACCGGTTGGCCATCGTCGTCGATCCGCGCTTTGCCATCCGCGTCAAACTGAGGCACTCCCGCCTTGCGGAAGTACTTCTGGGCCAGAACGTCGGTAGCCACCTGCGACCAGCCCGATGGCACCCTCACGTTGTCGGCGTAGAAAACGACGGTGCCGTCGGGATTGCGGATCTCCGAGTCGCGGGACTCGAAGCTGAGATCGTGGTAGGGCGACTGTCCGGCTCGCGTGAATCGACGGGTGATCTTCAATGGCTTGTCCTGGCAGACGTGAACCGCGCCAGCGGTATCGCAATTGCGTGCATGAGCTTGGTGCGAATCGGACCATCCTCTCCAGGCGGTCTCCCCCGGACTGCTGGGACCGATACGCTGCATCTAGTGTGCGCCAGGAGGAATAGACCTTCCATATTGGGATGTCAACGAAAAGGGAGAAGGACCCGATCCGGCCGGAAAGAGGGGCGGCGAACGCAAGATCGGAGCCAAGTGTCGCAAGCATTGGCGGCTCTTGGAGATCACCGAAATGACGCAAGTGGGACTTCCACTGGGGCTTGATGCGGACTCGGCGGAGAAACCCCTACTATGCTCGCAAAGTTCGATTCCAGGCGATTCGATGGACAGCGTCGACCGGCGCGATTCGTCGGCATGGACTCGTGGATGCGGAGACCCTGATGATCGTTCGATTCGCGACATTCAACTGCGGCAGCCTTCTCGCGAGGGGCGAAAGCGATTCACTTCACACGCTGGGACCGGAGCGCTACGACGCGAAGTGTCGATGCGTCGCGGAGACTCTGGAGCGGATCGGCACCGATGTGGCCACGCTTCAGGAGGTGGTGGACCGCGAGTCCATCGAGCGGATTCTCTCGGCCTGCGAAAGCCGAATGCAGATCGTGGCGGTCACCTCGCCCGCGAGTCGGTCGATTCGAACCTGGTTGCTTTCTCGCTATCCCGTCGCCGATTTGAACGTCCACGACGACGGTCTCGATCTGCTGGAATGGAGACGTGAGGCGATCCCGCACATCCCGTCGATCATCGACGCCACGATCGATCTCGGCGATGGAGTCCGAGTCCGCGTTTTCGCCTCCCACCTCAAGTCGAAGCGGTCCGTCGATCCGGTCCTCGGAGACGACTTCGCCCCGACTACGCTGGCTGATTGGGCTAGCGGAACCCTCTTCGCGACCGCTAAGCGGTTGGCTCAGGCGGTACGGATCCGACGCCTCATCGACGACGCCTTCGTCAAGGATCCGGAAGCGCGGATCTTACTGATGGGAGACCTCAACGACACACCCGGGTCCACCACTCTCGATGCTCTGATCGGGGACCATGAAGCGGCCCGCCGCATCTCTCTTCGCAAACACGAGCTCATAGCGGTGAGCTCGGCCCTCTCCCGAGACCGGAGCTTCTCCCACATCTATCGCGGGCGGCGCGTGCTCCTCGACCACATTCTGGTTTCTCGTCGCCTGTGGAGAGGATTCGTGCGCGCGGAGATCCACAACGAGGCGCTCGAGGTGCGCTCCGGCGCGGTCGAGGAGCTTCTGGGCGAATCGGATCACGCACCGGTCGTGGCCGATTTTCGGCTCTGATCGGAATCGGCCGACTCCAGCTCGTACACGATGTACTCGATCTCGTCGCCGTAGGGGAACCTGACCCTCTCGACGTAGAGCGAACGGAACTCTTTCGACTCGATCACGTCGGCAAATATCGGTCCGTAGGTTCCGATCACGGCCCATTCCGGGCGAAGCTGAGTGTAGACCCCGATGTAGTCCCTTCCGCGGTTGAAGGGAAGGACCTCTGGGGACACGAGCCCGACCGTGTCGAGGATCGACGCGCCGCAGCCGAATCCGATCAGACCGATATCTCCGCATGCGACCCGATCGCCGGGCCGAACACGTTCCGCTAGCCAATGCGCGACCCCGCCATGCCCCTCGTGCCAGCGCTCGGTGGCCTCGCGCCAGAGCGACCAGGTCGACGGCAACCTAAGCGCCGAGACGAAGAGAAACGCGCCGGCGAAGCCGATGCGTAGCGATGGTGCCGAGCGACGGCTCGCGAAACGTTCGGTCAGGGCCACCGCACCCGCCGCGGAGAAGAGGAAGAAGAGAGGATAGGGTGGCGTTCGGTACCATTCGTGGACGTGCGTGCCCGCGAGATCGAACGAGGCGAAATGGACCAATGGCCAGAGCACGATCAGCCATCGCCCTCGCGACAAAGGGGCGATCGACCAGGCTCCGAACAGCGCGAAAATGCTGAGCACCACGCGAATCGGGTCCCCGGCGAACCAATCGATGGTAGCGCTCGGATGGAGCCAGTCGCCCCCGCCGTAGAACACCAACTTGGCCACGATGGAGTGGGGGAGGAGCGCGCCGAAGCTGAGCTGAGCGAAGATCCCCCAAGGAGTCAGGACCGCGGCGGCCGCTACCACGGCGTGCCAGGGGAATCGACCGTGTTCGAAACGGAGCCACACGAAGAGGATCGCGGCGAAGAGGGCGAGATCGAGCCTGAGCAGTAGCAAGAGTCCGATCAGGACTCCGGCGAGTAGCTTGCGTTCCCCGAGCGCCGCGTCAAGGCACGCCAGTAGAAGGAGTGTTGCCGCGGAGGCCTCCATGCCCGAGCCGGCGATCGCAACCGAAGGAGGGAAGAGCGCGAGCATCGCCGCGGCGATCCAGCCGACCTGGCGTCCGGCCAAGATAGCCCCGACCCGTGCGAGAAGTGGAATCGTCGCCGCGTGGCAGCCGGCACCGACAATGGGCGCCAGCAGGGCGGGATCGAACCCGATCCGGGCTCCGGCGGCGAGGATCAGCGTCCACAGGGGAGTGGATGTTCCGCAGACGGGTGGTCCGTCCTGATAGCTGAAACCCATCCCTCCGGCGAGGCGAAGGGCGTACTGGTAGGTGATCAGTGCGTCGTCCCTGGGAAACCCAGTAAACGCGAGTGCGGCCAACCCACCGACGAGACCGAGGGCCAGAGGAAGAACCCGTTCCACTGGGACTGGAGGTCGATTCATCGCCCGATCTTGATCCAAAGTTGGTCCACGTTCCACCGTCGCGAACTTCAAATGCACGATTTCGTCAATGCGGTCGAATACGAAGTAGAAGGTCCCCTGGAGACCGGTTCCAAAGACAGATCCGAGCTGCGAGTCGGCCGACAACGGACTCGAGAGCGTGAGTGCGGGAGATTTGGATGACAAAAGGCGCGATCCTGATCGTGGACGATGATGAGGGAGTGCGGGAGGTACTGGAGCAGCTGCTCGAGATCCTCGGACACGAGCTGATGCTCTGCGGCGACAGGAGTTCCGCCATCGAAGCGTTGGCCGATCGGAACTGGGACGCCGCCTTCTTCGACATCCTCTTGGGGGACGGCAATGGGCTCGAGCTGCTGGAACACGCTCTGTCGGTGCAGCCCGATCTTCCCGTCATCATCATCAGCGGTGTCGCGACGAGCGAAAGGGTCGATCAGGCCAAAGAGCTGGGGGCATCGGGATTTCTGCTCAAGCCTTTCCGCGCGGACGAGGTGACGCAGGAACTCAATCGAGCGCTGGTCCGTGGCACCTTGTCCAAACAGCGTCGGCGTCTGACCGACGCCCTCGAGAAGGCGGAATCGCAGGAAGAGGAGTGCTGAAGGTCGGCCGCATGGCTGGCGAAGTCCTCCGAACATGCTCTACCATCCGCCGATTCTCGGTTCGAGCGAGTGAGCAGCGCGATCGGACCGAAGGCCGGAGGACCCATGAAACGCCCCCGACTCGAACCGATTGGTGTTGAACTACCCGACCGAATCTCCGGGCTCGGCCTACTCGCAACCAACCTGTGGTGGAGCTGGTCGCCGGCGGTCTCGGGGCTCTTCGAGGCGATGGATCCCGAAGCCTGGGCTCGGCATGGGAATCCCGTGCGCCTGCTGCTCGAGATGGACCGGGCGCGCCTCGATCGTCTGAGCGCGGCGGAGCCTTTCCTGCTGCGCCTGGACCGCGCGGAAGAGGCGCTCGACGCCTATCTTCGCGACACTGACACATGGTTCAACCGAACCCACCCCGGGCGCGGCGACGATCTGATCGCCTACCTCTCGGCCGAGTTCGGACTCCACGAATCGCTGCCGATTTACTGTGGCGGCCTCGGTGTGCTGGCCGGCGACCATATGAAGTCGGCTTCGGATCTCGGTGTGCCGTTGATCGGTATCGGGCTTCTATACCGGCATGGGTACTTCGATCAACGGATAGATGGCCAGGGAAGACAGAAGGAGGTCTTCCCGGATCACGACCCGACATTCATGCCGATCCGTCGCGTTATCGATGAACAAGGCGAACCCCTGCTCGTCGAACTCCCGGTCAGTGGCCGCGGAGTCCGGATAGGAATCTGGGCCGTGGAGGTCGGACGGAACTGGGTTTACCTGCTGAGCAGCGACGTCGAGGGGGCACCGAAGAAGGACCGGGACATCTGTTCGCAGCTCTATGGAACCGAACGCGACAATCGACTCGAACAGGAACAGATTCTGGGTCTGGGGGCGATCCATCTGACGCATCGCCTGGAGCTCCGGCCGACCGTCTGGCACATGAACGAGGGGCACTCCGTTCTTCAAGCGCTTGCGCGCCTTCGCCGCCGAGTGGCGATCGAAGGTCACGACTACGAAGACGCGAAGCGCATCATCGCCTCTCGAAGCATCTTCACGACCCACACACCCATAGCCGCCGGCAACGAGGCGTTCGACGTGGAGCTCGTTGAGAAGCAGCTCGGCGCCTATTGCGAGTCATCCGGCATCGATCTGGATCGGTTCATCGACCTGGGACGACAACCGAAGAAGGGCGCCGAGAATGGAGCGGAAGAACTTTCCCTCACCGTGCTCGCCCTCAGGCTCTCCTCGGCGGCCAACGGCGTGAGTCGAATGCATGCTCAGGTATCACGTGATATGTGGCGACATGTCTTTCCCGCCGGAAGCAGTGACGATGTACCGATCGGATCGGTCACAAACGGCGTCCACACTCAAACGTGGATGGCGCCGGAGATGATGGCTCTGCTCGACGAGCATCTCGGAGCCGACTGGGTCGTCCACCTGACCGACGCCGAATGGTGGAATGCGGCCAGAGAGATCCCCGGAGAGGCGCTCTGGACAGTTCATCAGACCCTGAAGCGACGCCTGCTCCGCTTCGTCGCCGAACGCGAGGAAGCGCGGCGAGCCCGAGAATCGGTGAGCGCCGCCCCGGCACTCGATTCTTCGGTGCTCACGATCGGCTTCGCCCGCCGTTTTGCGCCGTACAAGAGAGCCAATCTCTTTGCCAGCGACCCGGATCGGTTGAAGCGAATCCTCTGTCATCCGGAACGTCCGATCCAACTCCTCTTCGCCGGCAAGGCTTACCCGACCGATGCCGAGGGGAAGGCCCTTGTGGCCGAGATCGGCCGTTTGGCCACCGATCCCGATCTCGCCGGAAGGATCGTCCTCATCGAGGACTACGACATGAATGTGGGGCGCCATCTCGTGCAGGGAGTCGATGTCTGGCTGAACAACCCCCGCCGCCCATTGGAAGCCAGTGGCACGAGCGGCCAGAAGGTTCCACTCAACGGTGGAATCAACCTGTCGATTCTCGATGGGTGGTGGCCCGAGGCGTACGACGGAGACAACGGCTGGGCGATCTCCGATGACCGACCCCTCGCCGACTCCGGCCGGCAGGACGAAGCGGATGCCCAGGCCCTTTACCGATTGCTCGAAGAAGAAGTAGTACCGCTCTACTACACAAGGGAAGACGGCCTACCGTCGGGCTGGATTCAGCGTATGCTGGCGTCGCTGGCGACGGTGGCGGGGAGGTTCTCGGCAGCGAGGATGGTGGCCGAGTACACCTCTCGGTACTACATGCCGACCGCCTCGAGGGGCGAGGCCGAGATCAGAGCTCGTCGATTGACCGAGGCCAGTCCTTCTTGAGCAAGCGGGAGCGTGCATGGTCCGCGAGGATCTCACTGTCGACCTCCAAGACGATCCGTTTGCCGATGCGGCGCACGGCGCGAACTCCGAGTCCCACTGCCTCGTCTGGCGAGGGGGCGACTGTACGGAGCAGGAAAGGGCTGGAGAGCTGAACCCCTTCGAGGCGCCCTCGGCCGATCAGAGTTCGGAGCGCTTCCAGATATATCGCAATATCGGGCAGTTCAGGCACCGCTCGAACCGGCCTCGAGAAGCAGGGCCCGAAGTGCTCTGGCGGCGGCAGCTTCGGCCTGGTGATGGAAGCGGAGCCACTGCTCGTGTCCCAAAGGGCCGACTTTGTTCGATATTCCCAAGAGTGCCCCGAACTCGATGCCGGAGCGTTCCGCCCAGCGCGCGGCGGCGAAGAGCTCCAGGTGCTCCACCTGGCCGAGGCGCGCGAGGGATGCCGCGTTTCGGGGAGTGAGAGTGATCGAAGGGGTCGTCAGAGTCGCGACTCGGCGATAGTCGGGAGGTGCGGTGCGCGCCGGAGTCGGGGGGGAGGCGAGGGTTGGCTGAGCATCGGGCACGTGGGCACGACCGTCGGCGGTGGCAGCGGACGCAAGACGGTACGAGTCGGCCACCACTACTTGACCGATCTCCAAGCCGGAGCCGGGGTACGCTCCCGCCGTGCCGATCAGCCACGCCTGCGAAGGGAGCTGATGGGCGGCGTCGGCGAGGGCGAGGGCTGCTTCCACGAGACCCACCCCGAGAGCCAGAACGGACCATGGCCCGCTGCCCAGCTCCCGGAGCTCCGAGGGCGTCGCGGCGATAACGAGAATCGATCCGACCGGCATGGCCGTCAATCCTCGAATCGCGGCGGCCGTCTTTCACGCACCGCCGCGATCCCTTCGGCCACCTGCCCGTCCGCGTAGTCGATCGACTGGGCCTGCGCCTCCGACTCGAGCCGCTCGTGCAGTGGCTCCGCGAGGGCCCTACCCAAGCTTCTCTTCACCTGCCGCACCGCCATAGGGCAGGCGATCGCTACCTCATTGGCCAGCCCAATAGCTGCGTCGAGTAGATCGTCCGCGGAGTGCGCGCTCGAAGCGAGACCGTACTCGACGGCTTCGGCGCCGCCGATCTCACGGCCCGTCGCAAAGAGCACGAACGCCTTCTCGGGACCGACCAACCTCGGAAGGTAGTAGGTGGCCCCCAGCCCGGGATGAAGCCCGAGTCGGGTGAAGGTGAACCCGAGTCGGGCATCGCGCGCCACCAGGCGGACATCACAGGCCAAGGCGAGGCAGAGCCCGGCCCCGACGGCGGAGCCGTTCATCGCCGCAATCACGGGCACCCTGATGTCGCGCACGCAGAGAAAAAGACTGTAGTAGTGACGCATCCGCCCGACATTCTCTATGCGACGGCTTTCGTCGTGCGCACCCTCAGTGAGCGCGGCGAGCATCTCCAGGTCGCCGCCCGCGCTGAAATGTCTGCCTGCACCGGTGATCACGACGGCCCGCAGGGTGCGATCGCCCGCCACCTCCGAGACGACGCCCGCGAATCTCTCGGCCATCGCGGGGGACATCGCGTTGGCGCGATCGGGATCGTTGAATGTGATGATGCCGGTCTTGTCGCGGCGTTCGGCGAGAACCAGGTCGTCTGGCATCGGAGCTCCTTTGGGGTTGGCCCGATCTTTCCGCGCGGGGCAAGAACAGGTTGCATTATACTCAAGGTTTGCCGATTTTCCATCCGACCACGTTTGCACCCATGTAGACCCATCGGCGGGTCGCGATCGACCCGCGCGGAGACAGCTTTGAGCCTGCCCACCCCAAAGAGCGACAACCTCACCTGGCAAGACGCGTCGGTAGACCGGAATATGCGCGAGGAGCTGAATCACCACAAAGGCGCCGTCCTCTGGTTCACCGGTCTCTCGGGGTCGGGCAAATCGACGCTAGCCAACGCCGTATCGGCACGGCTGCACCGGGACGGGGTTCACACCTACGTGCTCGATGGCGACAACGTGAGGCACGGGCTGAATCGCGATCTGGGATTCTCTCCCGATGATCGCGTCGAGAACATCCGTCGGATCGGCGAGGTGGCGAATCTGTTCGCGGATTCCGGCTGCGTGGTGACCACCGCGTTTATCAGCCCGTATCGGCGCGAGCGCAGGCTGGCCCGCGATATCGCTGGAGACTGCTTCATCGAGGTCTACACATGCCCCCCGCTGGCGGTTTGCGAGGCGCGCGATCCCAAGGGCCTCTACAAGAAGGCCCGCGCAGGCGAGATTCCCGAGTTCACGGGGATTAGTGCGCCCTACGAAGAGCCTAAGGAGCCCGAGATCTCGATCGATACCGGCGAGCTCGACGTCGATCAATCGGTCGACAAGGTGATCGCGTACTTGCGAGAACGAGGCGTTCTCTCCGCCTGATCAGGTCGCAATGCAAGGCGAGCAGGGAGTCAGAGCGCGATTGGTGGAGACCTGTCGTTCGATGTACGAGCAAGGGTACATCGTGGCCACCGACGGCAACGCCTCCGCGCGCCTTGGCGACGACCGGATCGCGGTGACCCCGTCCGGAGTACACAAGGGTTTCCTGAAGCCCGCGGACCTGGTGATCACCGATCTCGATGGTGGTGCCTTGCATGGCGGACGACCGACCAGCGAGATGCGCATGCATATCGAGGTCTATCGCCGGAGACCCGATGTGGGGGCAGTGCTCCACGCCCATCCACCCCACACGCTCGCA
>CAZFNT010000063.1:0-969 GCA_964520315.1 uncultured Gemmatimonadota bacterium | reverse complement strand
TCGCACTCAGCGTGGCGGGAATCTCACTGGGCAAGTGCATACTCCCCGAGACGGTGTTCAGCCTGGGCCGGATCGAGCACGCCGGCTATGCGACACCGACTACCGACGATGTCCCCAGGGCGATCGCGCTTCGAATCGCCGATCATGACGCCCTGATCCTCGACAGGCACGGTACATTGACCGTTGGGGCTGATCTCCGGAGCGCATTCAATCGACTCGAACAAGTGGAGCATACGGCGAAGGTCAGCCACCTCGCCCATCTGCTCGGGCCGGTCGCGCCGTTGCCACCCGAGGAAGTGGAACGGATCCATCGCTTGGCGGAGGGCCTGGGCAGTGGGCGCAGTTTCGAAGGCTGCGGCGATTGCTCAGTTTGCCGGCGGGAGCGATAGCCCCTCAGGTTTCAGCCAAGCGACTCGAGACTGGGCCGATCGCTTCCCGCCCCGAAGCCGAGCGACTCGATTCGCATGATCAGCTTCGCCAAGCTAAAGGGCTTCCGTAGGACCGCCACGGGATGTTCACCGGTCTCGAAGGGCGCGAGCTCCGGTGTCGCGAAAGCCGTGACCACGACGATCGGGAAGTGGGGATCACGCTGGCGCACCTCTTTCACAAGTGTGATGCCGTCCATCTTGGGCATCTTCACATCGGTGATCAGAAGATCCGGCGTGTCGGTGGTCCATAGATCGAACGCTTGCGCGCCGTTGCGGGCAGTCTGGACCTCGAACGACAGCTCCTCCAGGAATTCGCGCAAGAGCTTGCGCACTTCCGAGCTGTCATCGACTAGTAAGATGCGCGGCGATCGCGCCGCAGAGTGTCGAGATAGATTCAAGTTCTGCCCTCCAGGGCGGAACGGGGCCTGAGGTTCACGGTCGATCCTAACAGGAATCACGGTTCATGGCCCACTTGGTGGCGGAGTCGTGCTGCCGCGAAGCGGCCAACCGAGCACCGCACGCCGACGCACACTCGGCGCAT